>DNLO01000017.1 GCA_003488445.1 Lachnospiraceae bacterium
CGGGAAAGACCACTCTGCTAAGGTGCATGAATTACCTGGAGAGGGCGGATGAAGGACGGATGCTCATCGACGACAGGGAATATGATATGAAGAGCATCTCGAAAAAGGAGATAGCGGAGTACAGGAGGATCACATCCTTTGTGTTCCAGAACTACAATCTCTTCCTGAACAGGACCGCAATGGGAAACGTGACGGAGGGACTCATCACCGCCAGGAAGATGGAAAAGGCGAGGGCCCGTGAAGTGGCGGCCGCAGCGCTGGACAGGGTGGGGCTCGCCGACAAATATGACTCATATCCCTCGGAACTCTCGGGAGGCCAGCAGCAGAGAGTGGCCATAGCCAGAGCCATAGCCACGGAGCCCCGGATAATATATCTGGATGAGCCCACATCGGCACTGGACCCCGAGCTGATAGGCGAGGTGCTGGATGTGATCAAGAGCCTGGCGGATGAGGGCAGGACCATGCTGATCGTGACACATGAGATAAACTTTGCTAAAAACGTGTCGGATAGGGTAGTATTTCTGGATGAAGGAGAAGTGATAGCCGGAGGAGACACAGCCGGATTCTTTGACATACAGGACAATGAAAGAGTGACCAGATTCCTGGGCACTCTGGACAGATGAGGAAGCATTGAAAGGAGCTGTCGTGATGAGAGGAAGGATAGCCGGCATCATCGCAGGTGTGATGATCGTGGCAATGAGCGTGACGGGATGCGGATCGGCTGCAAAAAAGACCGACAAAGGAGACATGCTGGGACGTATCCTGGACAAGGGTAAGATCACCATAGCAATGGAGGGGACCTGGGCACCCTGGACATATCATGACGAGAATGATGAGCTGACGGGATATGACGTGGAGCTTGGCAAGAAGATAGCTGAGAAGCTGGGCGTAGAAGCGGAGTTCGTCGAAGGAGAATGGGACGGCCTCTTCGCGGGACTGGACACGGGTCGATATGACATAGTGATCAACGGTGTCGACGTCACGCCCGAAAGGAGCGAGAAGTATGTATTCTCCGAGCCCTATGCGTATATCCATACAGTGATAGTCACCCGGAGTGATAACAGCGAAATAAACGGCTTCGAGGATCTGAAGGACAAGGTCACCGCAAACTCCAATGCCTCCACATACATGCTGCTGGCCGAGGAATACGGAGCGAAGGTGCTGGGCGTAGACTCGCTGGATGAGACCATGCAGATGGTGCTCTCGGGCAGAGCGGATGCGACGCTTAATGCCGAAGTGTCGGTAGGTGACTATCTGAGCGTACATCCGGAAGCAGAGCTTAGGATAGCGGCATCCACTCCCGAGGCCAATCAGGTAGCCATACCGATGGTGAAGGGCGAGGATACGGAGACACTGAGAAGGTCCATAGACAATGCCATAAGGGAGCTGAAGGCGTCAGGAGAACTCGCAGAGCTCTCTCAGAAATACTTCGGGATGGATCTGTCCAAAGAATGAGACCCGATAATAAAAAGATATTAAGGACATTGATATCACTGGCTGTCCCCACGATCCTCCAAGAGATCATGGGGACGCTTTTGATGTACGTGGATACGGCCATGGTCGGTCATCTGGGAGAGAAGGCCACGGCAGCGGTATCCACCACCACGACGGTGACCTGGCTGGTGTATTCCCTTCCATATTCATTTGCCATAGGCTTCATGGCGATGATGAGCCGGGCGTACGGAGCGAAGGACAAAAAGAGGATGCATGAGCTCGCAGGACTGGCAGTATGGGTGGTGCTTGCAGTGGGACTCGTGATGACCGTGGTCTGCGTGGGACTGTCGCCTGTGATCCCGGTGTGGATGCAGGCATCACCGGAGATCCGCAGCCGGGCGTCATGCTACTTCGCCATCATATGTACGGCTGCGGTCTTCAGAGTGGCCTCATCGATATTCGGCACCTGCATACAGGCGGTGAAGGATACGAAGACGCCAATGATAGTAAATCTTTCCGCCAATGCTGCAAATGTGATACTCAATTATCTTCTGATATATGTGCTGTCTCTCGGGGTGACGGGGGCTGCGATAGCTACGGCTCTGTCCTATGCGGGCGGAGGAATAGCCATGGCAGTTGTCTTCGGAAGGAGAGCCGAATTCGGCAGACCTCTCCCTCCGAAACAAAGCAGCGCCTACCCTGCCCTGCTTAAGGAGACTGCGCAGATAGCGCTGCCGGCTCTCGGAACTAATGTGATATCCTGTGCGGGATATGTGGTCTTTGCTGCCATGGTCTCGGGGATGGGGACTACGGTCTTCGCTGCCCACTCCATCGCGGTCAGCGCCGAGGAGCTCTTCTACCTGCCGGGATACGGACTGAGGACGGCGACATCCGCTCTGGTAGGTATATCCATAGGAGAGAAGAACCTGTATAAGCTGCGGATGGTCAAAAGGCAGAGTGTCTTCATCACCATAGCGATGATGTGTGTCACCGGCACGATGCTTTTCCTTGTGGCATATCCGATGATGAGGCTCTTTACCAGCTCGGATGATGTGGCGCGTCTGGGGGCGGCCATGCTCCGCATAGTGGCTTTCTCCGAGCCCTTCTTCGGGCTGATGATAGTCTGGGAGGGTATATGCTACGGATTCGGACTCACCAGGAGGGTGATGGTCATAGAGTCTCTGTCCATGTGGGGTGTGAGGATCCTGCTGACTTTCTTTGTGGTGGAGATATGGGGGCTGGGGCTTCGTGAGGTATGGTACTGCATGGTGGCGGACAACATCTTCAAGGCCACGGCACTCACCGTCGTAAATCTGGTGAGACCTCCCGAGAAGCATAAAGTGTATGCCGTGCAGGAAAACGCATAGTAGTATGCCTGTCATTGTTTATGATATAATGTGCAACGTTGGACTAAATCGATCACGGAGGACTGACAAATGGGAATATATGAAGAGCTGCAGGAGAGAGGACTCATCGCTCAGGTCACGGATGAGAAGGAGATAAGAGATCTCATCAACGGTGGAGGAGCGCGCTTCTATATAGGATTCGACCCCACTGCCGACTCGCTGCATGTGGGACACTTCATGGCACTCTGCCTGATGAAGAGACTGCAGCTCGCCGGAAACAGGCCTGTAGTGCTGATAGGAGGAGGGACCGGATACATCGGAGACCCCTCGGGACGAACCGACATGAGATCCATGATGACGCCCGAGACCATACAGCACAACTGCGACTGCTTCAGAAAGCAGATGGAGCGTTTCATAGAGTTCGGAGATGACAAGGCCATCATGGTCAACAATGCGGACTGGCTCCTGAAGCTCAACTATATCGATCTGCTCAGAGAGGTGGGAGCTCATTTCTCGGTGAACAATATGCTCAGAGCCGAATGCTACAAGCAGAGGATGGAGAAGGGTCTCTCGTTCCTGGAGTTTAATTACA
>DNLO01000068.1 GCA_003488445.1 Lachnospiraceae bacterium
AGGTTCATCAGGATATCCTCTCCGTCATCCCCCTTGCACCACACCTTAAGCTTCCCGAAGATCTCGTCATTCTCGTCTATCCATCCGTTGCCGTCGCTGTCGTATTCTTTGAGGTCTGCGAAGCCGTTGCCGCTCTTCGTGCCGAAGAGCTCGCTGCCGTCATTTATCTTTCCGTCTTCATTCTTATCGAGTGCCAGGAATCCGGAGCCTCGCCCAAGCATCGGGATCTCATCCTCCACCCCGTCCGCATCTATGTCGAACAGGAATCTCTGATCCCTCACATCGGCTATCCCCGAGCCTACATTCACCACCAGAGGATCGCAAAGGGCGCTCTCCACCGAGGGGACATATACGTTCATATACTCCATGTAGCTCCGGCTCATGCTGATATCCACATTGAAGCTTATCTCCCTGCCGTCGTCGGTCCTTGCCACACCGTCCGCATGAAACTCGGTATACTCATACTCCTGGTAGGTGAGGATCTGCTGCATGGAGCCGCCTCCCATCATGGCACCTCCGAACCTGGAGAGCAGCAGGGAGAGCAGGAGATTCTGGAATTCACTCGCTGCCGATGTCTCTCTGTCAGCAACACTCTTTACTCCTCCGAAAAGTCTGTCCAGTGTCCTGCTGTAGCTGTAGTTACCTGTATCGATAGTGCCGCCATCCTCCTTATCCCTGCCGGATGTACGGCTGTAGCCATCCCTGCCGTCCGCATAGTCTCCGCCGGGGAAATCCCCCATGCGGCTCTTTGCGTTTCCTCTTGCCTCCTCAAAGGAGCCCCTTGTGCCAGACATCCCTGTCCGGCTACCTGCCTGGCGAAACTGCCTGGCAGAAGCCATGTTGATGCTGCTTTCGGTGATTCTCATACGTTATTCTCCTCTCTTCTTCCTCCTGTTTCGGGCAACAAAAAGGACACCCGTATCATCCAGATACTTGCGATAAGATATCAATCCGTTGATACAGCTGCCTTTCCTTAGCCCTATATTAGGTTTTCATAGTATATATCGGAGAGCAGAGGCAGAAACTTTACCTCAATTTTTCATATACCTTTTTCATGGTGAGCCCCTGCACCACAGTCGTAAAGAAGACGATGGCATAGGTGCACCCCAGCACTATGTGATACACCTCTGCATCCAGCATGGGCTTGCAGCTCATGGCCAGCGCTATGCACAGTCCGCCTCTGAGGCCTCCCCAGGTGAGGAGCGAAGCGAAGCGTGTCCGGGTGAAGCCGTCCGGTATCTGCCCCATGAGAAAGGTACTCGCGAAAAGACTGGAGAAACGTCCTGCCAGATTGAAGATCACGGCTGCCACAGAGAGCTTCAGCACATTGGGCATCTGCAGTATCCTGATGAAGGACAGCCCCAGCAGCACGTACAGCACGGAGTTCAGCAGATTGTCCATTATATCCCAGAAGGAGTCGAACTCTGCAAGGTCCATCTGATCCCCTGCATCCTCAGCTCTTTTGCGAAGCGTCGAAAAAAGCACTCCGCATACGACGGACGCGATGGCTCCCGAGCAGGAGAAGACCTCACACAGCCAGTATGCCAGAGCCACAGAGAGCAGGCTCACGAAGATCCTTCGTTTGCCGTCCTCGCTCCTGCGGAAGATGAAAAAGAAGATGATGGTGACCACCGCTCCTATAAGCACTGCTCCGAAAAGCTCCCTGAACATCACTGCGAAGAATCCCTCACCCTCCTCGGCTTTCACGATGCCCGAGAAACATACGAAGAGAGCCACGCCCACTCCGTCGTTGAGCAGTGACTCTCCCTCTATCAGGAATCCCGTATCCTTCGGGAGTCCGAACTTCTTAAGTATGCTGGTAGCCGCGATGGGATCGGTAGGCGCCACTATGCTTCCGAACATGAGACACATCGGAAGTGAGAACGGAAGTCCCGTGATACAGGACATACCGTAGAAGAGAAGTCCGTAGAATACCGCCCCCAGCAGCGTACAGACAAATGCCAGTACTCCCACCGGCCGTGCCATCCTCCCGAAGTCGTGCAGCCTCATATGGCAGGACCCTGCGAAGAGCATAAAGCAGAGTACCCCTTCCATCAGGAATCCCTCGATGTCGAAGAGCATGACATCGGCCAGAAGAGCGCTCACGCTGCTCCCTCTGGTAGCGGCTACGATGAAAGCACATGTCACTCCCACCACTGTGGCAAACAGCATCAGCGAGATCTCATAGGTCAGCTTCGTGACCTTCTCGTTAAAGAAGCCGATGAGCACTATCAGCAGCAGGATCAGTACGGTAAGGGGCAGGAAATTCTCCATCTCAGTCTTTTCCCTCTATGGTGTCCCTGACCTTCTTGACGGTGACGGCAGCCACTATCATATCTATGCCGCCATCCATGAAATAGACGCCGATGAGGATGCCTGTCGCTACAGCCATGAACATGGGATGTGCAAATGAATAGATACCTACCACGATGCTCAGTATGCCGATGATGAGGCCCAGCCACCACTTGGACTCGATGCCCTTCATATTAAAGGCCAGTGCTATGGCAAGAGCGCCGCGGAGCACGAACCAGAATGCAGCCATGTAGACTATCATGCCGTCCAGCACCAGAGTGCTGCCGGGTCTTACGAGAGCGATGAAGCCGACTATCACAGCCAGCACACTGCTTATCGTCTCGAATATATGGCTCTGCTTCTGGAAAGCCCTGATGATGCCGGCGATACCGTAAACAAACATCATTATGCCAAGAAAATACCCTGCGGACAGGAACGTCGCGAGAGGTGTGCACATCAAGGATATCCCGAAGAATATCATCAGGACGCCGAGAATAATAGTCAATACAGTCATTTCATTTCCTCCTGTGATCAATTTAAGAGATTGATATCGGATATCAGTATACTATATCAGTCTCCGGATGCAAAACCCATCCCTCCTCGTCCTGCTGGGAATACGGAAGCCAGGCTCTTGCCGCAGGCGGCACAGATAAAGATACAGAGAAGTGCCTTTACGGGAAAGCAGAGAAGCAGCAGAAGCGAGGCCGCGATCGGCTTCTTCAGCTGTGCTCCCAGCATCGTGGCGCACACTGCCGCCGCGGCAAAGGCCGCATGAGGCACGGGATCAGACGCGAATACGAAAGATGCCAGAGCGAAGCCCATGCATGTGCAGGCGAATATCAGCGGGAAGAAATGCCCTCCCTTCATGCCGAGATTGATACAGAAGGTGGTCATGATGATCTTCAGCACACAGATGCCTGCAAGAAACAGCGGACTGAAGGAGACAAAGGTCTCCATAAGCTCTCCCATCTGCTCCTCGCCCGAGGACATGACGATGGGAAGAGCGAGCCCCATGGCACCGATCACGAGACCGCAGACCGTCTCTCTGACAGTCACCGGAATGCACCTTCCGGCACCCTTCGTGAGCTTTTCACACAGCTCGAAGATAAGATACAGCAGCAGTCCCACAGGAATATATACAAGGAGCATGAGATAGTCGCAGGCTCCCATGGGCGCATCCGCAAAAGCCGGAAAGCCCTCCATTGCAGTGCCGAAGAAATAAGTCAGCACATAAGCCGTAAGAAATCCGGCCCCGGTGGATATTCCGTAGAAAAGGAGCTTGTTGCCCCTCGTGAGCATGACCGTCGCGTCGTCATCTCCGTCTCCGCCCTCCTCTACAGCCAGTATGCCGAAAAGCGGTGAATGAAAGAGCTGTCCCAGTGTCACCGCCTCTCCTATCTCGGAGAAGAGCTCGGAGTTCCTCTTTGCGAAGGTGACATTATCACCCACCCAGTAGCATAGTGCTGCGATGATCCCGGTAAGCCCAGCCTCGGGGCCTACGCTTGATGCACATATCAGAGGAATGAAAGCACAGACGAGCATGACAGCCATGGGATGATAATCGTAGTGCTTATCCTTTTTTATCCTGCCCATGACTACATCCAGCTCCTCGGGATAGTCTCCGAAGATCCTGTGGAGCACCCCTGTGATGAGACCTCCCAGAGTACATATGATAAGCGGTATCCAGGATATCCCCGTGCTTTCGGGGAGTCTGACCCAAAGCAGGGAAGTACATAAGGATACCGCCTTTAAGAAGCACCATATCACTGCTCCCGCGAAGCCTCCGAGCAGTGCAGTAAACAAGACAAGCTTTATGGAGTTGGCATGCCTCTCCTTCATCAGCGACGTCAGGAATACCTGCCCCTCTTTTCCTTTATCAGATCCCGCAGATCTTCCGCCTTGGGCCGGAGCACAGAAGATATGCTCCTGTTCTGCAGTGCACGGAGCACATACTTTCCTGCATCATCCAGGATACCCTGGTCATAGCACAGAGCCGCCATCAGATAATCAAAGGCTGTCTCATCGATGCCGCAGATGGGAAAGCTCTCGCCTATTGCTGCGGCCTCCAGGTTGCGCATCGCATACTTGATAAGCTTGTGCTCTGCAGCCTCGCTCATCTCGTCATCATCCGCGACCTCCGCTCCGGCAGCTATGAGGCTCTCTCTCCAGCCTCTTAAAAGCCATGCCGTATTGAGGGCCGTATAGCCTCGAAGCCCGCTCTTCGCACCGCGTATGAGACAGCATCTCATGGCTGATTTGTAGTACGTATACGCATCCTCGTACCTTCTGGACTTCTCTTCTTTGGATGCATCCTTGTCCCATCTGGTGGCCTTCTCCTTCAAAAGAGCCGCCTCCTTGGGCCTGATCTTGCCGAAGTAGCTGTCCATATCCGCATACCCGCATACCGGACACTCCGTCACTCTGTATTTTGCGACATCTATATTCTTGAATCTGGGGCGCAGATCCATATCCATCCCGTCAGACTGTGCCTTGCCCGCACGTACTATCTTGGTCGTGAACTCATAGCCGCAAACGGGGCATGTGTGCTCCTTGTCACGCAAAAGCTGCAGCTCACCGGCCGTATCGACCGTAACTGTCTTCTTCGCCGCATGCGCTTCCGCTCCCGATCCGGATCCCGATCCCGGAAGCGGCTTCGGACTTCCCGGCAGCTCTCCTCTCATATCGCCATCCTCCCAAGCGTCAATTTCTCTTCAAACGGTTCTTGTTCTCAAGCCTCAGGAGTATGTTCTCCTTCAGCACGAAGTACTTGACCAAAAGCGCATTCATGGACTTGATATCCTGCTGTCTTTCGCCCATATAACGTGCAAAGAACGCATTCCAGAATCCAAGACAGGTCGCCTTCGACAGTCCGTACGTTCTCCGGCAGTAGCCCTCATCCTTCCTCTCTATGGCGACTAAGGATGCGAAGAGAGCCTGCAGATCGAACAGCGAATTGCCCCTGCCGCTTCCCGCCATATCCAGGAGCAGGAGCTCCCCGTTCTGCACCATCACACTGTTCAGATTGATATCTCCGTGTACGTATGTCACGCTGTCCGGTATGGAAGAGATAAGGGTGGAAAAGACCGACGTATTGGCATCGCTCGGGTCATTGACCTCTCTCAGCCACTTCATGTATTTCTCCTTCATCTCCGGAAGCTTTCCTTCGGGTATCTCGGTGGAGTGCAGCTCCCTCATGGTGTCTGCCAGCATGTTGGCATATTTGACCATATCGTCCGGATTGTGGCTGATGAGATATGACAGGGATGTCATCTCCGCCTTCTCGTATACTATGCCGTATCCGTCATCGCACTGCACCACGTCGTAGGGTATCAGGGTGGGCACCCCGCAGACCATGGCAGCCTGGGCGTAGCTCCTCTCCTTCTTGATCTCGGACAGTGGCACCGAGCTTGCGTACACCTTGATCATCTCATCGTCGGAGAGCTGGAATATCTCTCCGTTCAGAGCCGAGCTTATCTTCTGGCAGCCCTTTAAGGATACGAACCTCATCGTGCGCTCTATGTTGAATATCTCGCTGAAACCCGTGACATCGAATATATCAAAGACTTCATCGGATACATTCCTGATGGTGATATCTCTCTTTATGGCCTTCTTGATCTTGAGCAGCACCCGCAGTCCCGCACTTGATATATATTCCAGATCAGAGGCATCGAAGGCGATGTCCACGTTATCGAACAGCATCCCCTCATCCATCAGCTCCGTCTCGATCTGCGCTACATTCTTGGAATCAATACGTCCCGACAGATAGAAAGTCAGGGCTCCTTCGGTAAATTCGCTCTTCAAACCATCCCTCCCGATATGCCTTCTGGTGCAAAAACATCCTCATCCACTATATCATAAATGCCATTCTCTGTCAGATAATCCCGGCCACTGTCCCGGGACCGGCCGGCTGCTCTTTGGCATATTCAGATATTTCCGAGATAGACATGCTCAAGATACTCCCCGGCCACGTCTTTGAGCTCACGCATCAGAGCTGTGTCCGTCGGGGGCATCTGCTCATGATAGGACGGGAAATATCTGGTGATATGCAGCGGTATGCCGGAGTCTACAGCTGCTATCCACTCTGCCTCGCGCCTCATATCCACCACACACTGACCATATCCCTCGTCTTCAGGCAGAGCTCCGTTATATCCCGGGACTATGAGGCTCGTGAGCTCCACGTGACAGTCCCTGACAGCTCTTTTGATGAAGCTCTTCACCATGTCCAGGTCGCCTCCGAGCCTTCTGTATATCTCATCCCGGAATCCCTTCAGGTCTATGTTCATTGCATCGATATAGGGCAGGATCTCCTCCAGTATCTTTATATTTGCTTCTCCGTTCGTTACCAGCACGTTGACCATGCCTGCC
>DNLO01000118.1:0-3148 GCA_003488445.1 Lachnospiraceae bacterium
GTCCACTATGTGGAGGAGATGATCGGGGTGCCCTACCGGTATCTGAAGGACTTTACCGCCGGTTATATAGACGAAGACGGAAAGCTTTCGGAGCGCACTTACTGCATGCATGTGAGGGATCTGAGAGCGGATATCTTCGTGACCATATATCCGTACGAAGAAGACTTCGTCAGGGCCGGAGCATCCAGGAGGTACGAAGTGAACGGGATCCCCATGAAGACAATATCCATGGGAAAGACTTACGATATAATCGCAGACGATGTACGATATCATAAAAGCAGCAAGCTGTGCGAGTACAGTCTGTGACAGAGGATGGGAGAGACGCGGGTAATGTCTGAAGGAAGGAAGATGTACGAGCTGTGCAAAGAGATCTTTCCGCTGAACCGGAGTATCACCGGGGATGCCGTGAGGGAGACTTTTCGCATACTGCAGAGCCATATACCGGATATTGAAATAAAAATGCATGAGGTTCCGAGCGGAACCGAGGTTCTGGACTGGACTGTCCCGGATGAATGGAACTGCAGCGAAGCATATCTCGAGGACCCCGACGGAAATCGCATCGTCGATATGAAAGACTCGAATCTGCATGTCCTCGGGTATTCCGTACCCACCGATCTCACCCTCCCGCTGGAGGAGCTTAGGGATCATCTGTACTATCTGAAGGATCAGCCCCATGTATTCCCGTATGTCACGAGCTACTACGCTCCCAGATGGGGATTCTCCATGACATATGATCAGTATAAGGAGCTGAAGGAGGGAGATTATCACGCGGTGATACGCTCGACGCTGGAGCCGGGTTCTCTCACATACGGTGAGATGTTCTTTCAGGGAGAGAGTGACGAAGAGATATTCTTCTCCTCATACACCTGCCATCCTTCAATGGCAAATAACGAATGCAGCGGACCGGCTCTGATGACGGCTCTCGCAAGATACATCGCGGATATGCCGTCCAGGAGATATTCATACAGACTGGTGCTGGCGCCGGAGACTATCGGGGCTATCACTTATATCAGCCGGAATCTGGAGCATCTGCGATCCCACGTAAAGGCGGCATTCAACCTCACCTGCGTGGGAGATGACAGGACATACAGCATCGTGCACTCGAGGTATGCGGATACCTATGCTGACAGGGTTCTGGGCAATGTGCTGAGGATGTCTGGGAAAGGGTGTGATGAGTATCCCTACATAAAAAGAGGCTCGGATGAGAGGCAGTATCAGGCACCGGGGGTGGACATACCCATGGTATGCTTCTGCAGGAGCAAGTATCATATCTATCCGGAGTACCATACCAGTGCGGATGATCTGGATCTGATATCGGCAGAAGGGCTTCAGGGCTCTTTCGATGTGATGACAAAATGCATATCTTTGATGGAATATGATCATAAGTACCGTACCACTACGCTGGGAGAGCCGCAGCTGGGCAAGAGGGGGCTGGTACCGACCATGTCATCGAAGGAGACATACCAGCAGACTCTGGCTCTGAAGGATCTTATCGCCTATGCCGACGGAAAGAACGACCTCATCGCTATATCAGAGATCATAGAACAGCCGGCGGATATTCTCATTCCGCTGATAGACCGGCTGCTGGACTGCGGATTGTTTGAAAAGGTGGAGTAGGATCTGTTGAACAACTATACGTATGATGAGATAACCATAGGACAGAAGGAGAGCTTCAAGGTGTCGATCACCGGGGCCATGCTTGAGACGTTCAAGGAGCTGACCGGGGACCTGAACCCTCTCCATGCCGATGGAGGATATGCGGGAGAGCATGGATATGACGGAAGAGTGGCCTACGGGATGCTCACGGCATCCTTCATGTCTACGCTGGCAGGTGTGTATATGCCGGGAGAGCGCTCACTTATCAAGGAAGTCCATGTGAAGTTCGCCAGGCCGGTGTATCCCGGAGATGAGCTGGAGGTCATCGGAGAGGTCACGGAGAAGCATGACGGCTTCGGCATGATCGTGCTGAAGGTGACAATGAGGAACGATAAAGGAGAAAAAGTGCTGCGCGGGACCATGGATATCATGGTAAGAGAGTGACACGGGAGGTTCATTTTGAGCAGAGAAGAGGTATTCGAAGAGGTAAGGAAGATATTCAGGGACAACTTTGATGACGAGGAGCTGGTGATAGTCGATGAGACCAACTCAAAGGACATAGAGGACTGGGACTCGATAGAGCATATCAACCTGGTGATAGCCATGGAGAAGAGGTTCGGACTGAAATTCGATATCAGGGAAGTCGGCAAGCTTGCAAACGTGGGAGAGATGGTGGATCTTATCGTGTCGATGATGGGAGGATGAGGATATGGATAAAGAACTGGAAGCAAAGGTTGCGAAGCTGCAGGAGCTGGTAGACGGGTCGGATAACATCGTTTTCTTCGGGGGAGCAGGCGTATCCACCGAGTCCGGCATACCGGATTTTCGCAGTCAGGACGGGCTGTACAATCAGAAATATGATTTTCCGCCGGAGACCATATTGTCTCACAGTTTCTTCATGAGAAATACCGCGGAGTTCTACAGGTTTTATAAAGAGAAGATACTGCTGGTGGGCAGCGGCATGGATCCGAAGCCCAATGCGGCTCACCTGAAACTGGCTGAGCTGGAGCAGGCCGGCAAGCTGAAAGCCGTGATAACCCAGAATATCGACGAGCTGCACCACAAGGCAGGCTCGAAGACGATATATGAGCTTCACGGCACAGTCACCAGAAATTACTGTATGGACTGTGATAAAGAGTTTGACATGGAATACATCAGGAAGTCGGAGGGAGTACCGGTATGCGATGCCTGCGGAGGGATAGTGAAGCCCGACGTGGTACTCTATGAAGAGGGACTGGATATGTATACGATGGAGCAGGCGATCAGAGCTATCACCGAGGCGGATATGCTCATCATAGGAGGTACTTCTCTTGTGGTCTACCCTGCAGCGGGACTCATCGATTATTACCGCGGCCACAAGCTGGTGCTCATAAACAAGGGGACCACCGGAAGAGAAGCCGGAGCGGATCTCGTGATAAACGGACCCATAGGAGAGGTGCTGGGAGCGATAAAGGTATAAAGCAGGATATGATAAAACTGATAAAACGGCTGTCCGCGAAGGCGGGCAGCCGTTTTGCTTTAGGCGTATATACGTTATTTACTCCACTACATA
>DNLO01000118.1:3313-7438 GCA_003488445.1 Lachnospiraceae bacterium
AATTTCTTCAGGCGTACTACATCCTTGTAATCAATCTCACCGTCTTTGCCGCAGAAGATGCATACCTTTTTCCTTCTGCGCATCCCGCCTCTTCTGGGTCTGTCTGTATGATCGTTATTCTTCATATATGGCATAGTAAAATCTCCTTAATTAAAGTCTAGTTGAACGGAAGCTCGTCGTCTATCTCGTCCGGTACATTCATGAAGCCGTCATCCACGGGCTGCGCTCCCTGATCCGTGTCTTCTCTTCCGCCTGACGGAGCGCTGTAATCACCCATGTTCGCAGCAGCCGCATTCTTGCTCTCTCCGAACTCGATCTCCTCCACCACCACATCGGTAGTATAAACGGTCCTGCCGTCCTTGTCCTGATAGCTGCCGGTCTGGATGCGTCCGACCACGTCGAACTTCATACCCTTTCTGGCATATTTCTCTACAAACTCGCCGGTCTTGCCGAAAGCCACGCAGCTGATGAAGTCTGCGTTCTGGCCACCGTTGTCCTGGTTTCTTCCCCTTCTGCGATCTACTGCCAGTGTGAAACGTGCAACGCACATCTGACTCTCACCCTGTGAGTATCTCACGTTAGGATCTCTTGTAAGGCGCCCCACTATCATTGCTTTATTCATAATTCTGCCCTACACTTTCTGTGACCTTTGTCACTGGTTACTCTGCCGCTGTCTCGCCTGCGTCGGTGTCAGCCTCGGCAGCCTCAGCCGGTGCAGCTGCCTCCTCGGCACTGCCTGCTGCAGCTCTGTCAGCCGGAGATTCATCTTCGTATTCAGCGGGCTTCTCCTCTTCATGCTTGACAGAGAGCTCCTTCTCATCGGAAACGATGAGATACCTGAATACATTTTCCACGATCCTGATTCGGTGTTCGATCTCGGCTATAGCCTCGGGCTCAGCCTGGAACTTGATGAAGACGTAGTAGCCTTCCTTGACTTTGTTTACTTCGTAGGCAAATCTCCTCTTACCCCAATCATCCTCTGAAGTAATGGTGCCCTTGAAGCGCGTGATGAGTCCCCTCACCTTGTCGAGGGCGGCTTTTCTGGCGTCGTCCTCGGCCTGTCCGTTGATGGCAACGGCCAATTCGTACTTGTTCATTATTTACCTCCTTATGGTCTTTTCCGGCCCGCACACCCTGTGCATGCGAGCAAGGCGGATATATCACGGAAGAATAAAATATCACAAATACCCGCGCCTTTCAAGTCCGGTTGAAGTTTTTTTCTGTTTCATATATGATAAACTGTATGCTCAAAATAATAGTAAACGCCGATGATCTGGGGATTTCGCAGGGCGTTAATGAAGCCATCGCCGAGTGTTTCAGGATGAGATACATCAGCAGTACCACTCTGATGGTCAATATGGACTATGCGGATGAGGCCGTGGAGATGGCGAACAGGAACGGCTGGCATGAAAGGGTGGGGCTGCACCTGAACCTCACAAGCGGAAGGCCGCTCACTGATGACATAAAGAGATTCCGGTGTTTTTGCAACAGAGATGGACAGTTTAATGCGGCTTTTGCGAAGAAGACATACTCGAGGCTGTATCTGACCAAAGAGGAGATAGCTGCAGCAAGGAAGGAGTCCGAAGCACAGATCAGGAAGTACCTGGAGTACGGATTCGCGGACAAGCATCTGGATTCTCATCATCATGTCCACACGGACAGAGCGATATGGACGGCCCTGGAGCCGCTGATCGCAGCGTACGGGATACGGTCGGTGAGACTGTCGCGGAATATATATGACAGGATGCCTCTGCTCAAGAGGTACTATAAGAAGAGATACAATGACAGACTGAAGAGGATGCCGGTGACCGTCACGGATTATTTCGGATCCTTCAGGGATTTCAGGCTGTATGGGAGCAACATATCCGACATGTCGACCGTTGAGCTGATGGTACATCCGGCGTATGACGATGACGGAGTGCTGGTGGATCTGGAAAGATCCAAAGGAACATCGATAGAGATGGAAAAAGAGTATCTTTCCGGGATCAGGTATGTTCAGGAATTTTATTAAAACAAAAAGAAATGAAAAAGAGATTTAAGCAAAAAAGACTCATGGGCTCACTCCGGCTCTATACCGGCTGGCCCATCATTTTGTCTGTCTATCTGACACTGGCGGCGGCGGGGATATTCTTCGTGAACCGCGATGCCGGGCTCATTGCGATAGCTGCAGTCATCATATACATCATCATCGCTCTGATCATTCGTTTTTCCAATAAGAGTGCGATCGCCGGAGACATGGTCAACTTCGCCACCAGCTTCGGCCAGGTGCAGAAGGGACTGCTCAAGGGACTGCCTCTGCCCTATGCCCTGCTGGATGACACCGGCAGATTCATATGGTGCAACAACGAGTTTTGCCTGCTGATAGGCAGGGATGTGCCCTTCGGCCGGTCCATCACGTCCATAGTCCCCGAGCTGACCAAAGACAAGCTCCCGAAGGGAAAAGAAAACATCTCTATGAGCTTCTCCATAGAGGGAAGGGATTTCAAGGCAGATATCAGATGTACCTCCATGGATGACATGGGGAGGGGATCCCTTATCATAGATGACGAGAACTTCACCGGATCGCTCATAACCATATTCCTGTTTGACGAGACGGAAGTGAATGATCTGAAGAGGATCAATATCGAGCAGAAGAATGTCTGCGGATATATATATCTGGATAACTATGACGAGGTAATGGAGAATGTGGAGGAAGTGAGAAGGTCTCTTCTTACGGCCCTCATAGACAGAAAGATAAAGAAATATTTTGCCGACTATGATGCAGTGGTGAAGAATACGGAAAAGGACAGATACTTCATCACCATGAAAAGGCTGCATTTCGACCGGCTGGTGGAAAACCGCTTCGATATCCTGGAGGATGTAAAGACTGTCAAGATCGGAAACGAGATGTCGGTCACGCTGTCCATGGGCTTCGGAATGGACGGGCGGACTCTGATCGACGATGCCGAATATGCCAGAAGCGCTATAGATCTGGCTCTGGGCAGAGGAGGGGATCAGGCCGTAGTAAAGGCTTCAGACAAGACGACCTACTTCGGAGGCAAGAGTCAGCAGATAGAGAAGAATACCAGAGTAAAGGCAAGAGTGAAGGCCCATGCCCTGGGAGAGCTGATAGAGCAGAAGGAGAGAGTCTTCTGTATGGGTCACCAGATCACCGATATAGATTCTTTCGGTGCGGCTGTGGGTATTTACAGAGCCACCAGACAGCTGGACAGGAAGTGTCATATCGTGATAAACACGGTGACACAGTCGATCCGTCCCTTTGTGGATGCATTCTCTGAGGACCCGGACTATGAGCCGGACATGTTCGTCACCAGTGCCGAGGCTCTTTCGATGGCGGATTCCGACACATCAGTTCTGGTAGTCGTGGACACGAACAAGCCCTCCATTACAGAGTGTCCGGATCTGCTCAGGAAGCTGCGGACGATCGTCGTCCTGGATCATCACAGAGTCGGTACGGAGACTGTGGAGAATGCGACACTTTCGTACATAGAGCCCTTTGCATCGAGTGCCTGCGAGATGGTAGCCGAGATATTGCAGTATATTTCAGACAATATCCGTATCAAGAGCGTCGAGGCAGACAGCCTGTATGCGGGCATCATGATAGATACAAACAACTTCATGGCCAAGGCCGGAGTCCGCACCTTTGAGGCTGCAGCCTTTTTGAGGAGATCGGGAGCAGATATCACCAGAGTACGCAAGCTCTTCAGAAATGATATAGACGCCTACAAGGCGAGAGCGGAGATCGTAAAGCGTGCAGAGCTCTACCTTGGAAAATATGCAGTGTCGACATATGACGGAAACTCTCTGGAGAGTCCGACGGTAGTGGGCTCTCAGGCAGCCAATGAGCTGCTCAATATCAACTTCGTAAAAGCCTCCTTCGTACTGACGGAGTATCAGGGAAGGATATATATATCCGCGCGATCCATTGACGAGGTCAACGTACAGATGATAATGGAGCGGTTCGGCGGAGGCGGACATATGAACATAGCCGGAGCACAGCTGTCAGACATATCTCTGGACGGGGCCAGAGAGAAGCTGGAGGAGATCATAGACGATATGGAAAAGGAAGGAGCACTGGGATAATGAAGGTAATACTGCTGGAGGATGTAAGATCACTGGGCAAGA
>DNLO01000127.1 GCA_003488445.1 Lachnospiraceae bacterium
GCATATGCTCAAATGAGATCTCATTGTCCTCGAAGGCCTGGAGCACTTTCCTGCCGAATCCGACTTCGGAGTTCATCTTGTCCTTCTCTATGTTCACCGAACAGAAACCCTTTTTGCCTGCTATTCCGGTGATCACGAACCTGGACTTCTGTCCGGTGCTCTGTACTATCCACGAGCCCTCGTCCTCGGGCTTGTTCGTGTTCCTTATATTGATGGGTATACCTTCACGTCTGACGGGGAATATGGCATCCTCATGGAGCACGGAGGCCCCCATATATGCCAGCTCACGAAGCTCTGTGTAGGTGATCATCTCGATCTTTTCAGGATTGCTGATGATGCGTGGATCGGCTACGGAGAATCCGGACACATCCGTCCAGTTCTCATATACATCCGCTTTCACAGCCCTTGAAACGATAGACCCTGTGATATCCGAACCGCCTCTGGAAAAGGTCTTTACCCTGCCGTCGGATCTCGCACCGTAGAATCCCGGTATCACTGCTCTGTCGATACCGGCCAGCTTGCCTCTGAGTATGTCGTTCGTCTTCTCGGAATCAAAGCTTCCGTCATCCTTGAAGAAGATCACTGAAGCCGCATCCACGAACTCATAGCCGAGATAGTCCGCCAGGAGTATGCCGTTAAGATATTCTCCGCGGCTGGCGGCGTAATCACTGCCCTCCTTTTCGGAGAATCTCTTCTTTATCTCCTCGAACTCTCCGGACAGATCGGTCGAAAGCCCGAGTCCTTCTATAATTTCCTGATACCTGCTCTTTATGGCGGAAAGTGCCTTCGTAAAGTCCTTTCCTTCTTCTGCCAGCTCGTACGCCTGATAGAGCATGTCGGTCACCTTGGTGTCGGATGGATCTCTCTTTCCCGGAGCCGAAGGTATCACATACCTTCTGTCCTTGTCTGACCTTATGATGTCACCCACCTTTTTGAACTGTTCGGCGCTTGCCAAAGAGCTGCCACCGAATTTGACTACCTTTTTCATCGTCTCATCTCCCGGTTTTCAGTTAGTTATTTATGAATGAGATCTGATCCCTGGACATGGATCCGATCCTTGCAAGCGAATACACCTCGAAGCCTGCATCCTCAAGCTTCTCACGTCCCGGCTGGAAGGCCTTCTCTATCAGTATCCCCACGCCGGCAACAGTGGCATGAGCCATACGCAGAAGTCTGACTGCACCGGTCACGGCCTCTCCGTTGGCCAGGAAATCATCTATTATCAGGACATGATCATTCTCCGAGATCACTTCCTTGGAAAGTGTCAGCTCGTAGTTGGTACCCTTTGTGAAGGATGCCACCATGGTCTGATACAGATCATCATTGAGAACCTTCGAAGGCTGCTTTTTCAATATGACCATGGGCACGTTGAGCTCGAGTGAAGTTAGCAGGGCAGGTGCTATGCCCGAGCTTTCTATCGTCACCACTTTCGTGATACCCTTACCCTTGAAATGGACCGCAAACTCCTTTGCACATCTCGTCATCAGCAGGGGATCCACCTGATGATTGATAAAGGTGTCCACTCTCAGGATATCCTCGTTTACCGCTCTTCCGTCACTTAAGATCTTTTCTTCCAGTAATCTCATCTTCCTTTACTCCTCTTGTAGCATCAATTTGCCAGCTGCTTTATCCCATCCGATCCTGTCTCAATAGAACTCTTCAAATACATACTTGCCGCCGTTCCCCTGCTTTGCTCTGCAGAAGCTGAGGTTTTCCGCGTCTATCGCATACAGATTGCCGGTGGGCTTCGGACTTCCCCCGGGGTCGCTGTAATACTCTTTTATCACATAGTATGAACGGCTGCCCGATCCTACCATCCTCTCAGCCTCATACGTAAAGGTCCCGAGGGAGCCTAACACATGACCGTATACATCTGCAAGTACACCTCTCTGTATAAGGTTTACTATGCAGTAGTTTGCCGCATCCGCAGCAGAGCAGGCTCCTGCACCGCCAAGGTCATAGTCAAGATAGACCGGCTCACTCATATTTCCGTTCCCGTCCATGAAGCGGAAAGCATATCTGCTCTTCCCCAGAGGAAGCCATATCTCACTGTCACCCCTGAAGATCTTTGAAGTCTCATCCGGCTCGGAGCCGTCATCGGTATAGTATATTATCCCGGTGAACTCATTGTCCGGCGCCGAGTTGTCCGAAACTGAGGCTGTAAGCTTCTGAGGTCCGTTCATACTGCCTGCGCCCGGTGTGACGAGGAGCTGCCAGTCGTGAACGGGGGCGGCCTCAGGCTCTTCATTCGAAGATACCTCCTCGTCCGGCACAGCCTCTGTCATTGTCTCATCGTCTTCTTCACTCCTGTCGGCGGCATTGGACGTCACGGCATTCTCCACAGCCTGCTGGGGTATGAAGGAGGCCTTCGACATGCTTTTCGATGCGATCACTGCTCCCACTATGAGCCCCACCAGAAGCAGACCTGCCACGATGACTGTGGTGATCTGATCGCTCCTCTCCCTGTCCTGCTCGGTCCTTCTCTTGATATCCGATGCCTCATCCTTTTTGACCATTGGTATTTCCTTAGTCGTGGCATCGATATCATATTCGGTCCTGACACTGTCGGATACGTCTATCCTGTTTACGGTTCCGGCTATGTCCGAAGAGGCACTGTCCAGATTATCTTCCAGATCCGCATCATAATCAGGCACGATCTGGACCGCATATCCGCAGCTCGGGCAGTATAGCTTCCCCTCGGGGATAACGGTTTTGCACTTAGGACATTCCATTCTTTCTATCCCTGGCAGATATCAGCACATTCTTCATGAGCATTGCTATGGTCATGGGTCCCACACCTCCCGGCACGGGTGTTATGGCACCCGCTATGGGGGCCACATCCTCGTAGTCCACGTCTCCGCAGAGCTTCCTGCCCCCGTTTTTCTCCGGATCAAGCCTGTGTATGCCAACATCGATGACTGTAGCTCCATCCTTCACATATTCGTGAGTCACAAGCTCAGGCTTGCCGATCGCAACTATGAGTATGTCAGCTCTGCTGCATACCTCCTCGATACGCTTTGTCCTTGAGTGTACCACAGTGACCGTGGCATTTTCCCTAAGCATCAGCATCGCCATGGGCTTGCCCACTATATTTGACCTGCCCATCACCACGCACTCTTTTCCTTCCATCTCTACATCACTGCGCTTCAGAAGCTCTATGATGCCCGCCGGAGTACACGACACGAATCCCTTTGTGCCTATGCTGAGTGCTCCCACCGATCGTCTGGAGAAACCGTCCACATCCTTTGACGGATCAATGGCTTCTATTATCCTGTCCTCATTGATATGCTCCGGTACCGGAAGCTGTACCAGTATCCCGTCGACCTCACTGTCGTCATTCAGCTTCCCGATCAGCCCGATGAGCTCTTCCTCCGTGGTACTTTCCGGCAGCTCATATGACAGCGATCTGATGCCGCAGTACTCACATGCGGTCTTTTTATTCTTCACATATACCTTGGATGCGGGATCCTCACCCACGATGATCACAGCAAGACAGGCCTTTATCCCTTCTTTTTCGATCTCTGCTTTGATCTCATCCTTTATTTCCTGTGATATCTTCTTTCCGTCTATTATCTTCGCCATCAGAAAAGTCCCCTTATCTTTCCGTCCTCATTCACGTCTATATCATATGCCGCGGGATGTGAAGAAAGTCCGGGCATGGTCATGATATCTCCCGTGAGTGCCACGACAAAGCCGGCTCCGCTTGATACATAGACATCCCGCACCTTCAGCACGAAGCCTGAGGGTCTGCCGAGAAGCGTCGGATCGTCCGAGAGTGAGTACTGAGTCTTGGCCATACATACCGGCAGATCTCCCATTCCCATGTCCTCTATGTTCTTAAGCTCCTGCATCGCCTTCCTGTCTATATCCACTGATCCTGCGCCGTAAATCTGAGTGGCTATGGTCTCGATCTTTTCCTTAAGGGGCATATCATCCGGATAGAGTGTATGGAAGTCGGCCTTGTCCGATTCCGCAAGACGTATCACCTTCTCTGCCAGATCCATGGCACCCTCTCCGCCCTTTTCCCAGGCTTCCGAGTAGGAGAACTCACATCCTTTCTCCCTCGCATACTCTTCGATATATGCCTTCTCTTCATCCGTATCCGAGATAAAGGCATTCAGAGCCACTATCACGGGAACACCGTATTTCTGAAGGTTCTCTATATGTTTCCCGAGATTTCCTATACCCTTTTTTAGAGCATCCATATCAGGTCTGTTCAGATCTGCTTTGGCCACTCCGCCGTTGTATTTGAGTGCCCTTACCGTAGCCACGAGCACGACTGCGGAGGGAGCGAGTCCCGCCTTTCGGCACTTGATATCGAAGAATTTCTCCGCGCCCAGATCCGCTCCGAAGCCTGCTTCCGTGACGACTATGTCTGCCATCTTCAGAGCTGTCTTCGTAGCTATCACTGAGTTGCAGCCATGAGCTATGTTCGCGAAAGGTCCTCCGTGTACGAGTGCAGGTGTATGCTCCAGTGTCTGGATGAGATTGGGCTTCAGTGCATCCTTAAGAAGTGCGGCCATGGCCCCTACAGCCTTGATATCACCGGCCGTCACGGGCTTGCC
>DNLO01000159.1 GCA_003488445.1 Lachnospiraceae bacterium
TACGGCCACTTCGGACGTACTGATGTGGATCTTCCCTGGGAGAAGACAGACAAGGCAGATGTGCTGAAGAAGTACCTCTGATCAACGCTCATCATATCATCATACGATGGCAACGTTTTCGTCTCCGAAGGCTTCCTGCAGCTTCTGCAGGGCCTCGGAGGCGATTATCTTTATCCGCAGCTTTTTCTGCTGCCTGCCCTGCTTAAGATATACGATCACGGAGTCGGGCCCTTCGGGCGCCTCGTTCAGTATGGACATGAGCTGCCTGTTGTGATCTTCATAGTCGTCCTTATCCTCGAAGCGGACGTAGAGGTTCACCGGCATGTCTTCGAACAGGGTGACCGATGTCGCCGTCATGCCCGCATCGCTCTCATCCGCATATCTTACTCTTCCTGTAACGAATATCTTGGCATCCATTTCCAGCATGTCGCGGTATTTCTGATACTCCGAGGGCCACACTATGACCTCTATGCTGCCTACCGGATCCTCGAGAGTAAGAATAGCGAAGGGCTCGCCCTTCTTTGTATGCCGGGCCGTCAGATCGGCTATCATGCCGCCAACGGTCTGAGTGGACCGCTCGGCCACGTTTATATCTCCGGTCTCCTCGTCTCTTATGAAGTCCGTCGTCTTTGCGGTGATGTGCTTCTTCCACAGAGCCTCATATGCCTGGAGGGGATGTCCCGAGATGTATACCCCCAGCACTTCCTTTTCGTATGCCAGCTTCAGCTCTACAGGGTATTCCTCCAGATCGGGGAAGTTCATGTAGCCCGGTCTCTCCATACCCTTGTCGGCCATGATGTCAAAGAGTGACATCTGCCCCGCGATCCCGTTCTTTCTCTCACTCATCACATTGTCGATGATATCGGGAGCCACTATCAGCTTCTGCTTGCGGTTGCCGGGCAGCGAGTCCAGAGCTCCGGCCTTTATCAGGTTCTCTACTGCTCTCTTGTTGAGATCCCTTCCCCCAGCTCTGTTGATGAAGTCATGTATGTCGGTATACGGACCGCCGTTTTCGCGCTCTGTGATCAGTGCCTGTATCGAGGGATCCCCGAGGGATCTGATGGCGGCCAGTCCGTAGCGTATGCTCCGCTCTCCCGATGCAGTGAAGCTCGCATATCCCTCATTGATGTCGGGAGGCAGTATCTCTATACCCATGGAGCGGCACACCAGGATATACTCAGCGACTTTGCCCGGATTGTCCATGACACTGGTGAGCAGGGCCGCCATGAATTCCACCGGATAGTAGTATTTGAGATAGGCCGTCTGCATGGTGATCACGGCATAGCAGGCTGCGTGGCTCTTGTTGAAGGCGTACTTCGCGAAGTCGTTCATGGAGTCGTATATGCTGTTCGCCGCAGCCTCGGATATCCCTCCGTTCACACAGCCTCTTATATCCTGAGCCGGATCTCCGTATATAAAGGCCTTGCGGTTCTCGTCTATCACGTACTGCTTCTTCTTGCTCATGGCGCGGCGGATATTGTCGGCCTGCCCCAGGGAATATCCCGCGAGGTTCTGGAAGATCTGCATGACCTGCTCCTGATAGACGATGCATCCATAGGTGGACTCCAGTATGGGCTGCAGCTGTCCGGTCTCGTATGCTATATGATCCGGGTCGTTCTTGCCGGCTATGTATTTCGGGATGAAGTCCATAGGGCCGGGACGATACAGGGCTATCCCGGCTATCACATCCTCCAGCGACCTTGGCTTGAGACGTTTCATGAATACCTGCATGCCCCCCGACTCTATCTGGAATATGCCGTCTGTCGCTCCGGTACCTATATAGTCCAGCACTGCGGGATCGTTCATGTCTATCTTATTGATGTTAAGATCCAGTCCGGGATGCCTTGCATTGGCCGCATCCACTGCATCCTGTATCACTGTAAGTGTGCGAAGTCCCAGGAAGTCCATCTTGAGCAGGCCCAGCTCCTCAAGAGTGGTCATCGTATATTGGGTGGTCACCTCGCCGCCTCCCTGTCTGGACAGCGGCACGTAATTGTCGGCATCCTCCGGGGTGATCAGTATGCCTGCTGCATGCATGGAGGTGTGTCTGGGCAGACCCTCCAGCTTCATGCACATATCTATGATCTCTTTTACTTCGGGATCCGTCTCGTACATGCTCCTGAAGTCGTTGTTCTGATCCAGAGCCTTTGAGAGTGTCATGCCCAGCTCCGAAGGGACCATCCTCGCCAGCTGGTCGCCTCTGGCATAGGGCAGGTCCATCACGCGGCATACATCACGTATCACGCCCTTTGCCTGCAGGGTGCCGAAGGTGACTATCTGTACGCACTTGGAGCGTCCGTATTTCTCCACCACATAGTCTATGACCTGCTGCCTTCCTTCATAGGCAAAGTCCACGTCTATATCCGGCATGGATACACGCTCCGGATTGAGGAAACGCTCGAAGAGCAGCTGGTATCTGATGGGATCTATGTCTGTGATATGCAGACAGTAAGACAGGATGGCGCCTGCTGCCGAGCCTCTGCCGCAGCCTACGGGTATGCCGTGAGACCTGGAATAGTTGATATAGTCCCAGACTATGAGGAAGTAATCCACATATCCCATCCTCTCTATGACAGAGAGCTCATAGTCGAGCCGCTCCCGCAGCGTACCGTCATCTTCGGGATATCGCTCGGCCAGTCCCGTATATGCCAGATGCTTCAGATAGTCCAGGGAGGAAGAGAAGCCCTCCGGTATATCATAGTGAGGCAGCTTGGTATTGTGGAACTCTATCTCCACCGAGCACCTGTCGGCTATCTTCTGGGTATTGTCCAGTGCCTCGGGTATGAAGGAGAACAGCTCCCGCATCTCCTCCTCGCTCTTCACATAGTACTGGCCTCCGACATATCTCATCCGGTCTTCATCGTCCAGCTTCTTTCCGGTCTGGAGGCACAGCAGTATATCGTGCGGCTTCGCATCCTCGGGGTAGGTATAGTGGCAGTCATTGGTCGCTATCAGCGGTATGCCCAGCTTCTGCGACATTCTTATAATGTCCTGGTTCACCAGGGTCTGTGCCCCGTCCATATGGTCCTGCAGCTCCAGATAGTAGTTGCCCTCTCCGAAGATGTCCAGATATTCCAGGGCCGCCTGCTCCGCTTTGTCTTTCATGCCTCTTTTCAGCAGATGGGCTATCTCCCCTGCCAGGCAGGCAGAGCAGCATATCAGTCCTTCATGATATTTCCGCAGGATCTCCTTGTCGACTCTCGGCTTGTAGTAATACCCGTCTATGAATCCGATGGAGACTATCTTCATAAGGTTCTGATAGCCGGTATTGTTCTCCGCCAGCAAGATCAGATGGAAATACCGGTCGTCGCCGTGAGAGGCCTCCTTGTCGAAGCGCGAGCCCGGAGCCACATAGACTTCGCAGCCTATCACGGGTCTGATCCCCTGAGCCAGGCATTCTTTGTAGAAGTCTATGACGCCGTACATGACTCCGTGATCGGTGATCGCGGCGGCGTCCATCCCCAGTTCCTTCACCCTGGAGACATATTCTTTTATCTTGTTTGACCCGTCGAGCAGACTGTACTCGGTGTGGGTATGTAAGTGAACAAATGACATGGAATGATTATATCATACCGTCACTC
>DNLO01000072.1 GCA_003488445.1 Lachnospiraceae bacterium
TACTGCACCTGTGAGGCGCTCCTGAAGCCCTCGTTCTTCTTTACGTGCTCGAACCGGAAATCAGTCATGCCGGACTTGCCGCCGGAGAGCCTCTTTCTGAATACCTTCAGCTCATCGATGAAGGCCGCTGCCATCTCCTCCGATCCCGTGATGTCCGCCATCAGATTGTCCTTGTGCAGCAGTATCTTCAGCGTCTTCTTCAGATTCTTCTTCACGCTTTCCACCCTGCTGTCGTAGTTCTTCTCTATGTCGTCTATGAAGCGGTAGAACTCCAGCCCGCTCACCTTGCCGTTGTAGTAATGAGAGTCCGAGATGTAGGACAGAGCCCTCTCTGCCGCGGTATGGTTGCCCGCTGCCAACAGTGAGGACTGGAGCCTCGACTTGATGTTCCTTATTATCTCCCTCAGCCTCTTGGAGTCATCGAATTCGGACGTGAAGAGTATCTCCTCCGCCAGAGCCATGAACTGCGGTATATTGTCCCCGAACACTCTGGTGCGCACCTCAAACTCCTGATCGAAGTCATCCATGCTCTTTATGTCGGGATATGTAGCCGGTGAGAAATATATCCCTCCGGTCTTCAGATTGATCTCCGAATTCAGATCCTCGTACCCGTGGGATGCGGTATTGACATTTCCCAGCACCGAGCGCAGCAGCCCCAGATAAGGGACCAGCTCCTCGGGCACGGCCTGACATGAGAACATGAGCCCTATGTATGCTATACCGTTCGTAGCTACGTCATGGAAGAGCACATTGGTACCCGAAGCATTCTTTACCTCGTTCTTGAAGGGCAGAGCCTCCGTCCCTATATCCGATATGGAGAGCATGGGCACGGTGAGCAGCTGTTCCTCGGTGGAGGGCTCCTCCTGGTATGCCTTGAGCTCCTTTGTCTCCTCTACTATCTTCGCTATCTCTTCCTTCGAAAGAGAAGCCTTGTACTTCTTCAGCTTTGCGGCCACGGCCTTCTCCTTCTTTGCCGTCAGTCCCTTCTCGGGGCGGAGCAGCACTATGGAGGAATGAGGGTTGTCTATCAGATACCTCTCTATCAGCTCCTCGAAGAATCTGCTCCCCGACTCCACCTCCTTTTTCAGGAAGGCATAGGTAGCGTTCTGCTCTATATGCATGAAGGGATCATTGTCCTTGTAGATCCATGAGTCCAGAGCCTGCAGGCCGTACATGAGCCCCTTGGGGTATGCTCCGAAGTCCGCTTCTCTGTACCTGAATTCATAATAATTGATGCCTGCCAGCAGGGTCTTTTTGTTGAGTCCGTTCCTTGCAAGCTCCGTCAGGGTCTTCCTTATCACATTGAGGAACTTGTCCTTGTCGGATGTATCCGCATACTTGGCTATGACCGCAAAGAAGGGCTGCAGTATCCCGTTCTCGTATATGCTGTCTATATCCTGTCCTATCTTCGCATCGAGCAGGGCCTGCTTCAGCGGAGCTCCCGGACTGTCCAGCAGAGCATACTGCAGGATGGAGAAGGCCACATAGAGTCTCGGGTCAAGATTGTCCTTTATCACGCAGTTGTAGGACAGATAGGTGTTGTGCATGGTGCTCTCGGACTCTGAGAGGGCATATGTCTTCTCGAAGTCCACCGTTTTTGTGAAGGGATCCTGTCTCTCTATCATGGACTTGATCTTCTGCGCCTTGTACTTGGACAGGTACTCCCGGTCAAGCCAGGTGAGCCTCTCCACCATGTCCGCATCCCCGTACAGATAGATATAGGAGTTCGAGGGATGGTAATACTTCCTGTGCATATCCAGGAATTTCTCGTATGTCAGCTCCGGTATCTCCTCCGGGTCTCCTCCCGACTCCAGGGCATACGCGGTGTCCGGATAGAGTGATGTCAGAATGTATCTGTCCAGCAGCTCATCGGGAGAAGAGAAGACTCCCTTCATCTCGTTGTATACCACTCCGTTGTATGTCAGCTCCGACTTCTCCGACTCCATCTCATAGTGCCACCCCTCCTGCCTGAATATCTTCTCGTTCTCGTAGATGGCAGGATGCAGCACCGCATCCATGTATACGTCGGAAAGGTTCGCAAAGTCCTTGTCGTTGGTGCTGGCCACGGGATACACGGTCTTGTCGGGATATGTCATGGCGTTCAGGAATGTGTTCAGAGAGCCCTTTGCCAGCTCTATGAAGGGATCCTTTGCCTTGTACTTCCTTGATCCGCACAGCACCGTATGCTCCAGTATATGAGGTGTCCCGGTAGCGTCTGCGGGCGGAGTCCTGAAGGCCACATAGAACACCTTGTTCCTGTCGTCGTTCGACACCACGAACACCTTTGCACCGCTCTTTATATGCTGCAGCAGATAGCCCTTCGAGTTCAGATCGGGCATTTCCTTCTTCTTTACTATCCTGTACTGCTTGAGATCCTCTATCGATTTTGCTTTCATCTCTACCTCCGGCTCCTTGCTTTACGGGACCAGCCCTTCTATCTGTCCGCCTGCCATCCTCATGGCCTGCCTTATCTCGTCCTCGGATATCTCTGTCTCCTGTGCCAGCTCTGCCACCGTCACGCTTCTCCTCATATCCCCGGACAGTTCCTTTGCTCTGTCGTTTATCTCGTTGATGCGGTCCACCATGACCTGCATGCTCTCTCTTACTTCGTTGTCTTCATATACCGCGGCATCCATGGCGTCCATGATGAGCCCGCCCACGAAGCCGTCCACCTCTTCGGGGCTCTCCAGGGTGGCCAGCGCCCTGATGGCGGTCATCATCCCGATATTGCCCTCTCCGATGAGGTCCTCCGCCGGCACCTGATGGTCCACATACGTCCTCGCTATATCCACCACACTTCTCAGGTAATGGTTCATGAGGATATCCTGTGCATCCTTATCGTCACCGGACACGGCTTTCTGCTTTGCCTCGCCTATCTCCTCTTCGGTATATGCCGGGAGCTCTTCAAGCTCCTTTAAGTACAGCTCCAGATAGCTGTCCATGGCTACTTACCGAACTTCACGTGCTCATGCGTGAAGAGATGATCCTGACAGTATTCGTAGTTGCCGGCGCACTTGCTGCAGAACCGGAACTCCAGCAGGTCTCCGTCCAGCTCCGTCCGTCCGCATATGGCACATCTGTGCTTTGTGATCGGCCCTCCGGCTGATCCGGCGAACCTTCGTCCTGCGGCGCTGCCGCCCCGTCCGTAGGCACTGCCCGTGCTGCTTCCCGCCGTGCTCCCCGAAGCACTGCCGGTGGCATTACCTGCCGCACTGCCCTGACTCCCGTAGCCTGCTCCTCCTTGCTTCCTCTGCTGGTTGCCCCTGTAGTAGGGTCCTCTCTCGAAAGCTTTCTTAAAGGCCTTCTTCCTCGCATATTCCTTCGGGGATATGGACTTGTAGTTCCTCGATGTGAAGAAGAAGATCACGAAGTTTAGGAGCGACACAAGTATCGCCACTCTCTCCGACCAGCTGGATATCAGTGTCTGGTAGAGCAGGAACAGCACATCTATCACCGCCAGATACTTGATCTTCAGCGGTATGATGAAATAAAGCATGATCTCCATGTTGGGATAGCATGCGGCAAAAGCCAGGAATATCGACATGTTCACGTAGTAGGTGGTGAACCACATCCCGTTCACGTTGTGTCCGAAGGCATACAGAAGGAATGCCCCCACCAGCATGAAGAACAGTCCGGAGAAGATATAAAGGTTGTATTTGAAGTCTCCCCAGGTCTGCTCCAGTGCACTCCCTATCTGGTAATAGAAAAGGAGCATGATGATCGTGAATATGTTCGGTGCCGAGGGCGGCATCAGTACCCAGGTGAAGAGTCTCCATATCTGGCCGTGAAGTATCAGCTCCGGATCCAGATATATGAGATTGATGAGAGGTACCTTGGCCATGGCAAGGAAATAGATGATATAGCCTATGATATAGGACAGGATCATATATTTCGTAAGCTGCGGTACGGCATATGCCCCCACCTTGCGCTCCAGCTTATTAAGTATCTTGTTTATCGCATTATTCATTCAATGTCTCCATAAAAAAATACGGCATAGCACCCCGGTCTATGACCATACGAACCAGGTGATGAGGTAGCCTGTGGTCACTGCCACCAGAGTAAAGGGTATACCTATGCGGGCAAACTCCCTGAAGCCCACTTCATGTCCTTCCCTGCGAAGTATTCCTATGGCCGTGATGTTCGCCGAAGCTCCCACCGGTGTGAGGTTGCCCCCGAGTGTGGCTCCGGTCAGAAGTCCGAAGTAGAGCAGATAAGGCTCTATCCCCATGGATATCGATATGGCCTGCACCACGGGAAGCATGGTGGCCACATAGGGGATATTGTCAACGAATGCCGATATGAGCACAGAGGCCCATACTATCAGAGTGTAGAGCAGGAAGAGCCTGCTGCCTCCCATCCGCATTATCCCTGCCGCCATGTCATCTATCAGCCCCGTCTCCGTGAGCCCCTGTACCACTACGAAGATGCCGGTGAGCATCAGCAGTGTATGTACATCTATATCCTTCAGGGCTCCCATGAGGTTGTCCCTGTCTCTGCGCCTTATCACATCCTGTGCCATGGTGATCAGTGCTATGGACATGCATATGACGCCGTTTGTCATCTCGGGCTTGTCCTTGTAGAAGGAGGCCGCTATGAGGAGGATCACGATAAGGGTCAGCATCACTGCCGGCACAAAGTCACTCACCTTCGTCCTCTCCTCCACCGTGACCTTCTGCCTGTCATTCCTGAAGATGTAGCGCATCACGAACACCGTCATCACCGCACCGGCCTCCACGGTGAAGAATATGCCTATCCTGCCCCTGAACCAGAAGAAATCCAGGAAATCCATACCGGCATAGCCGCCCAGGAGGATCGAGGTGGTATCACCCACCAGAGTGGCCGCTCCCTGCAGGTTCGAGCTCACTGCTATGGAGAGGATCATGGGCACCGGGTCTATCTCCAGCTTGCGGCATATGGCTATGCCCACCGGAGCTATCATAAGCACCGTGGCAACATTGTCTATAAAGGCCGATATCAGCCCTGCAAAGAGGGATATGAGTATGGCTACCCACATCACGTTCTTTGACTTCTCCATCAGTATGTCCGCGATGAGCCCGGGCATCCTGGACTGTATGAAGTAGT
>DNLO01000067.1:0-1630 GCA_003488445.1 Lachnospiraceae bacterium
ACGATGGTCACGCCTGCAGGACCCACATTCTTCTGCACGCCGCCGTATACTATGCCGTACTTCGACACATCCATGGGCTCAGAGAGGAACATGGATGAGACATCGGATACGAGGATCTTGCCCTTGGTGTTGGGCAGCTCCTTATATCGCGTTCCGTATATTGTATTGTTCTGGCAGATGTATACATAGTCGGCGTTGTCGCTTATGGGCAGATCGGATACATCCGGGATATATGTGAAGGTCTTGTCTTCAGAGGATGCGATCTTGTTGGCTGTGCCGTAGTTGCCTGCTTCCTGCCAGGCCTTCTTCGCCCACTGTCCTGTCACGATGTAGTCAGCGACTTTATTCTTCATCAGGTTCATGGGGATCATCGCGAACTGCGTAGATGCACCACCCTGAAGGAAGAGCACCTTGTAATTGTCGGGCACACCGGCGATAGACCTGAAGTCTGCCTCGGCCGTCTTTATTATCTCATCATAGACCTTGGAACGATGCGACATCTCCATAACGGACTGTCCCGATCCGTTGTAATCAAGCATCTGCTCCTTTGCCGTCTCCAGCACCTCTACGGGAAGCATGGAAGGTCCTGCCGAAAAATTGTAAACTCTGCTCATTTGATCTCTCCTCTTCTACAGTATTGTCTTGATACAATCTTTACGATTGTAAAACAAGGGGCTCCTTTTATCAATAGCAACGAAGGCTACGGTCTCTTCTTTTACAGATCGGATGCATCGAAGGCATCGGCTATGGCGCCACCCGGTGCCACCATGGGGAACACCTTGTCATCCTCATTTATCACCACATCTATAAGAACGGGCTTCTTTGCTGCGAGAGCCTTGCCTATGACCTCGTCCACCTCTTCCATCTTTGTGATCCGGTATGCCTCGCATCCCATGGCCTCAGCCACAGCACAGTAGTCGGTCTCGTCCTCCAGGATGGTGTTGGAGTATCTCTTTTCATAGAAGAGTGTCTGCCACTGACGGACCATACCCAGCACACGGTTGTCTATCACCACCTCGATGATGGGAAGCCTGTTGCGGGCCGCCGTCATCAGCTCGTTCATATTCATACGGAAGCATCCGTCTCCTGCGATGTTCACACATACGCGGTCGGGATTGCCCATCTTCGCTCCTATGCAGGCTCCCAGGCCGTATCCCATCGTCCCGAGGCCTCCGGAGGTGAGGAGCTGTCTCGGCTTTTTGAACCTGTAGAACTGGGCTGTCCACATCTGATGCTGTCCTACGTCCGTGGAGACAATGGCATCCGAATCCGTGAGGGCGTCCAGCCGCTCCAGGAAATACTGGCAGGTAAGCTTATCCTTTGGATACGTCAGAGGATAGGCTTTCCTGTAGCCTTCGATATGCTCCATCCATTCCCTGTGCTCTGTCTTCTCCAAAAGCGGGAGCAGATCCTGCAGCACATCCTTCATATCTCCCACGATATGTGCATCAGTAGGGATGTTCTTGTTGATCTCTGCGTCATCTATGTCGATATGGACTATCTTTGCGCCGCTTGCGAATGCACCGGCGTTGCCAACCACTCTGTCCGAGAACCTGGCTCCCAGAGCCAGCAGCATGTCACATTCCGACACTCCCTTATCGGAGGTCTTGGTGCCGTGCATGCCTATCAT
>DNLO01000067.1:1755-3390 GCA_003488445.1 Lachnospiraceae bacterium
TCTATCTTCTCCGCCAGCTTCTTTACCTCCTCGGAAGCTCCCGATATCACCGCACCTCCGCCAACGTAGATGTAGGGCCTGCTGCTCTGATTTATGATGTCCGCCACAGCCTTCAGATCATCTGCACTGTAGCGGTCGAACTTCTTCCTCTCAGGTATATCAGGGGTCTTCGGCGTGAACTCGCAGGTCTCTGCGGTCGCGTTCTTGGTGATATCCACTACGACAGGACCCGGTCTTCCCGAACGTGCTATCCTGAATGCCCGTCTTAAGGTATCGGCCAGCTTCGTCACATCCTTGACTATGAAGCCGTGCTTGGTGATGGGCATGGTGATGCCCACTATATCCACCTCCTGGAAGGTGTCCTTGCCAAGCAGGCTGATGCCCACGTTGGCTGTGATGGCTACCAGGGGAATGGAATCCATGTATGCCGTAGCTATGCCGGTCACTATATTCGTAGCTCCGGGGCCTGAGGTCGCCATGCATACCCCCACCTTGCCGGTGCTCCTGGCATATCCGTCAGCCGCATGGCTGGCACCCTGTTCATGGCTGGTGAGCACATGGTGTATCTCATCCCTGTGCTTGTACAGCGCGTCATAGATATTGAGAATGGTGCCGCCGGGATATCCGAATACGGTATCCACTCCCTCCTCCTTCAATACTTCAACTACGATCTCCGATCCGTTCAGTTCCATAAACTGCTCCTTCAGGTTTTGGTTCAATTGATTTCAAGTACAGCGCCGCGGTTTCCGCTGGTCACCATCTTCGCATATCGTGCCAGATATCCGTCCTTCACTCTGGGCTCTCTCGGCTTCCAGTTCTTCCTTCTCTCTGCCAGCACCTCATCGGGTACATCCACATTGAGTGAATTATTGGGGATATCGATCTTTATGATGTCCCCCTCCTCTATGAGAGCTATGGGACCGCCCACAGCAGCCTCCGGCGAAACATGACCGATGGAGGCTCCTCTGGAGGCTCCGGAGAAACGTCCGTCTGTGATGAGAGCCACTGTACTGCCAAGACCCATTCCGGCGATCGCGGATGTAGGGTTCAGCATCTCTCTCATGCCGGGTCCTCCCTTGGGTCCCTCATACCTGATGACCACCACATCACCTTCCTTGATCTTGCCGCCGTATATGGCCTCTATGGCATCCTCTTCGCAGTCGAATACTCTTGCAGGTCCTTCGTGTACCATCATCTCAGGTACCACAGCCGAGCGCTTCACCACGCCGGTATCGGGAGCGATATTGCCCTTGAGCACTGCGATTCCTCCCTCCTGCATGAAGGGATCCTCAATGGATCTTATGACCTCGTTGTTCAGATTCTTCACATTGGCAATGTTCTCTCCTACTGTATGTCCGGTGACTGTCATGCAGTCGAGGTTCAGCAGGTTTTTCTTTGAGAGCTCGTTCATCACTGCATATACACCGCCTGCCTCGTTCAGGTCCTCCATGTAGGTATGTCCCGCGGGAGCCAGGTGGCAGAGGTTCGGTGTCCTGTCGGACACTTCGTTGGCTATCTCCATATTGAGATCGATCCCTGCTTCGTGAGCTATGGCCGGCAGATGCAGCATGGTATTTGTGGAGCATCCCAGAGCCATATCTACGGTGAGAGCGTTCATGAAGGCCTCTTTGGTCA
>DNLO01000134.1 GCA_003488445.1 Lachnospiraceae bacterium
CCGGAGCTCCTGCATTCAAGACTTGAGAGCGGATCCAGGATAATCGACATATGGAAGGATACCGACGAGATAGTGGAGGACCTGCCGTCGCTTCGCAGATACCCCTTTAAGTGCGGCATCAATATCATGTACGGCTGCAACAATTTCTGTACCTACTGCATCGTACCCTACGTACGCGGGAGGGAGCGGAGCCGGGATCCAAAGGAGATACTGAGGGAGATCGAAAGAGCGGCGTCTGACGGGGTGTCGGAGATAATGCTTTTGGGACAGAACGTCAATTCCTACGGGAGAGGACTTGATACCAGGACCTGCTTTGCGGAGCTCATCAAAGAGGCCGCAGAGGTGGAGGGGATCAGGAGAGTCAGGTTCATGACATCCCATCCGAAGGATCTCTCCGATGAGCTCATAGATGTGATCGCGCAGAATGAGAAGATCGCCAGGCATATCCATCTGCCCCTGCAGTCCGGATCCGACAGGATTCTCACGGCCATGAACAGGCATTATACGAAGAGCGCCTATATCGCACTCGCACAGAAGATAAGACAGCGGATCCCGGATGTAGCCATCACCACGGATATCATAGTGGGATTTCCCGGGGAGACGAAGACGGATGTTGATGACACCATAGATGTGATAGAAAAAGTCAGGTTCGACGGTGCATTTACCTTTGAGTATTCTCCGAGGACCGGCACTCCCGCGGCAGCCATGCCGCAGCTTGATAAGAGCTTCGTGCAGGAGGGCTTCGACAGGGTGCTGTCTTCGGTGCAGAGGATATCAAAGGAGCAGATCGCCAGATATCAGGGGAGAGTCATGGAGGTCCTGATAGAGAATGAGGACGAAAAGGATGCTTCCAGATACACAGGAAGGATCTCCCAGAACCATGTGGTGCATTTCCCGAAAGCCGACAGGCATGTAGGGGAATATGTACAGGTATCCCTTGATGAATGTATGGGATTCTATTATAATGGACGGGTAGTTTTTTGATAACACGGAGGGGTTACATTATGGGTAAGAACAAAGGCAAAAACGTACCGGAAGGGGATCAGGGACCGCAGCTCAAGGGCTTCAGGTCCATATCGAGCCTCGTGATGCTGGCCGTGATAATTTCCATGCTCGTCATCGGTATATTATCAGAGGTGATCACCAACATCGAGTTCAGGAACAACTATAAAGAGACCGTACAGAACGATCTGCTGACGATGGTCGAGATCGGCGGAGCTCTTATGGATGCCAGAGAGCTTCAGATCCAGGCGGATCCCAGCATCCTTGCCGAGCTCATAGCAGATATCAAGCTGGAGAGCTGCAGCACAAGCTATGCCTATGCAGTAGACAAGACAGGCATCATGCTCTATCATCCGAAGCCGGAGAAGATAGGGGAGCCGGTGGAGAATGCAGCTGTGAAGGGGCTTCTTTCCCAGATGGCTTCAGGCACCATACCTGAGCCCGGGGTGATAGAGTACGAATACAAGGGTGCTATGAAATATGCGGCATATTATATCCAGCCCATATCCAACAACATCCTCATAATCACAGTGGATGAGGACGATATTTATGCTCCCATCAATGCCACTTCCATAAAGTCTACGATATTCATAATCATTGCTTTCGTCATTGTCGCAGTGATCATGACTATAGTATCGAAGATCATGCTGAAGCCTATGGGAATACTGACAGAGATCCTGCAGGATTCCGCAAGGCTCGACCTCAGACATAACGAGAAGTCGGAGATCGTGAAGTACAGGAGAGACGAGATAGGAAGTATCGCAAGGGATATCGCTTCACTGAGACAGGTGATACGTACCGTGGTGGGCGAGATAGACGGCTCCGAGGTGCGTCTGGATGAGATCATCAACCAGCTCAAGGATACCACGGTAAAGCTGAACGACAACTCTGCGGACAACTCCGCTACTTCACAGGAGCTCGCTGCAGGAATGCAGGAGGCTGCCGATACCACGGATACCATCAACGACAACGTGTCTGTCATGGTACAGAACGCAGAGCAGATCAACGATCTGTCACAGCAGGGTGCAGCCCATGCAGTGGAGATCAAGAGCAAGGCCGAAGCAATAAAGGAGGATGTACAGCACTCCATCGACAATGCAAGGACAGTGTTCGACGATGTAAAGAGGCAGTCTGATGAAGCCATTGAGCAGAGCAAGGCTGTGGAGAAGATCAACGAGCTCACCGAGCAGATCAGGAGCATCGCGAGCCAGACAAACCTGCTGGCACTGAATGCATCCATAGAGGCTGCAAGGGCAGGAGAGGCCGGAAGAGGCTTCGCTGTCGTGGCTGAGGAGATAGGCAATCTTGCCAACCAGTCATCGGATACAGTCAGCGGCATCAATGATATCGTGGCAGAGGTCAATCACTCCGTGACCAATATGAGTGAATGTCTCACCAGAGCGCTCGACTATATCGACAACAATGCCATGGCAGACTATGCGAAGTTCGATGAGATCGCCGAGGGTTATTCAGCTGATGCAAACAGCTTCGAGGAGAACATGACCTCCATACATCAGGCTGTGGCAGAGCTTTCCAGCTCCATAAACGATGTATCGGATTCGATCTCGGGCATGAACAGCACAATAAACGAATCTGCAAAGGGTGTCACGGATGTGGCGAACAAGACCACGGATATAGTGTCGCTCACTGCGGATACGGAGCAGATAGTAGACCAGACAGAGCAGTGCTCGGAGGATATGAAGGCTATAGTCAGCCGCTTCCAGATGGACTGATATCTTATCGGGGTCGGACATGGGGATATGCATTTGAGCATTGAGGGTGCTCGTGTGCTTTACCGTGCCCGACCCGGTCATTTGGTAAGGGATCTTTGGCAGCAGACAGGATGATATGACATATAAAGAAGTAGACAAGAGCAAAGTGAGTCCGATGATGCAGCACTACCTTCAGATGAAGGAGGAGTACAGTGACTGCATCCTTTTTTACAGACTCGGAGATTTCTATGAGCTTTTCTTTGATGATGCCAAAGAGTGCTCCAGGGTGCTGGAGCTGACTCTGACAGGAAAGGCCTGCGGACTGGAAGAGAGGGCACCGATGTGCGGTGTCCCTTTTCATGCCGCCGAAGTGTATATCAACAAGCTGGCCGAGGCCGGATACAAGGTGGCGATCTGCGAGCAGCTGGAGGATCCCAAAGACGCCAAGGGCATAGTGAAGCGCGGAGTGATACGTGTGGTCACACCTGGCACAAATACCAACATCTCCGAGATGGACGGCTCGGTCAACTCTTTCATAGTCTGCATCCTGTATTCATCCGACAGGTTCGGTCTCGCGATAGCCGATGTGACAACCGGAGAGTTCTCCGTTGCGGAGATCGATGATGCCGTAAGGCTTCGGGATGAGATGCTCAGATTCTCCCCCAAGGAGATCGTTTGCAATGAAGCCATGTTCATGAGCGGCATCAATGTGGAGGAGCTGAGGCAGGCTCAGCACATCTACGTGAATGCTCTGGCACCGAGATACTTTGATGAGGAGGCCGGAGAGAAGCTGATAAAGGAGCACTTCCGTGTGGCACATACTGACGGGCTGGGGCTCCATGACATGCCTTTTGCACTGTCGGCTGCAGGTGCTCTTCTCATATACCTCTATGAGACCCAGAAGAATGATCTGGAAAACATCACCAGGATCAACATACTGAATGCGGGCAGCTACATGCTCATCGATTCATCGACGAGACGCAATCTGGAGCTTACCTGTACACTGCGCGAAAAAGAGAAAAGAGGCTCTCTTATCTGGATACTGGACAAGACAAAGACGGCTATGGGAGCCAGAATGCTGCGTCAGTTCCTGGAGCAGCCCCTCACGGACAGGAAGGCCATAGAGGAGAGGCTGGATGCCGTCGCAGAGCTTTCGGAACGGCTGATGGACAGAGATGAGGTAAGAGAATATCTTAACACTATCTATGATATCGAGAGACTTATGGGAAGAGTCGTGTTCAAGACAGCAAATCCCAGGGATATGATAGCTCTGAGGTCCTCCATGTCCATGCTCGGGCCCATTAAGAGCATCCTGCAGGGATTTTCCTCAAAGCTCATCAAAAGACTCGCCGATGAAATAGATACCATGCAGGATATGTATGAGCTCATCGAGAAAGCGCTGTGTGACGATCCGCCCATCACCGTGCATGAAGGCGGGATAATCAGGGAAGGGTACTCGAAGGAGGCTGATGAGCTGAGGGATATCAGGAGCAACGGGAAAGAATGGCTCATGAAGCTGGAGAGCGACACCAGGGAGAGTACGGGAATCAAGAACCTGAGGATCAGATCCAACAAGGTATTCGGCTATTATTTCGAAGTGACAAACTCATATCTGTCACTCGTTCCGGACGACTTCATCAGAAAGCAGACTCTCGCGGGAGGTGAAAGATATACCACCGCTGCCCTGCAGGAGATGGAGGATAAGATAATGAACTCCGAAGAGAGGCTGATCGCGCTTGAGAGGGCTCTTTTTACAGAGGTCAGGGATATACTCGCGGAGAATATAGGCAGACTGCAGGATACGGCAAAGGCTGTGGCGTACACCGATGTGCTCTGCTCCCTGTCATATGTCGCGGAGCATGAGAACTATGTGAGGCCCGGTATCAACACCAAAGGAGTGATATCGATAAAGGGCGGAAGACATCCGGTGGTGGAAAAGATGATCCCGGGGGGATCCTTCGTCACCAATGATGTGTATCTGGATAAGGGCGAAAACAGGATATCCATCATCACGGGCCCGAATATGGCGGGCAAATCCACCTATATGAGGCTTACCGCACTGATAGTGCTCATGGCTCATATAGGATCGTACGTACCCTGTGAGATTGCTGATATCTCCATAGTAGACAGGATATTTACCCGAGTGGGAGCCTCCGACGATCTTGCCTCCGGCCAGTCCACCTTCATGGTGGAGATGACGGAGGTCAGCGACATTTTGAAGTCCGCCACCTCCCGCAGCCTGCTGATTCTGGACGAGATCGGCCGGGGCACC
>DNLO01000186.1:0-405 GCA_003488445.1 Lachnospiraceae bacterium
AACGTTACATTGGAGTGTGCAGGTCATTCCATCCCGCTTCCTCCCGCAAAGGCAAAGAAGGTATTGGAGGGTGGCTATGAAGGAAAGACTGTCACCTTCGGTATCAGGCCCGAGGATGTATATGATTCTGAAATGTCTATCAATACTCTCCCTGCAGGGGCAGTATTCGAGGCAAAGATAAACGTATACGAGCTTCTCGGAGCGGAGGTGTTCCTGTATTTCGACCTCGCTGAGTTCCCGATGACGGCAAGAGTCGATCCCCGTACCACTGCCCGTCCCGGCGATACTGTCAAGTTCGCCATCGATACGGAGAAGATCCACGTATTCGACAAGGAGACGACCAATACGATCACGAACTGATCGACACATAAGAAGGCATCGATAAGAGAAACCGTGCGGCACTAA
>DNLO01000186.1:582-11304 GCA_003488445.1 Lachnospiraceae bacterium
ATAAAGGAGATATTCGAAATGGCTGTACTTCCGATCTACAATATCCTGGCACTGCCGGACTGTAATATATACTTCAAGGTAGACTTCTATACAAAGCACGTGGGCAGGGCGCCGCAGGTGGATGACCGCGTCACTCTCATTGTCCTGAAAGAGAACATCACAAAAGACGACTTTGATAACGACTCGTTTTATCCGGTGGGATTGTCGGGGATCGTGACCGAGGTCAATACCAACGGGTATTTCATAGTCCATACCAGGGCAAGGGTGAATATAGATGAGGTCACTGTATACCATGACAAATCCATAGATATCAACATATCCAAACGCCCGGATACGGATGATGCGGATCGGGAAGCTCTGGCAAAGAAGATCAAAGAGCTGAAATCCTCCATGTCAAAATACGCGGAGAACTTCCAGTGGGCAGCGGCAACCAGGGCATATATCGCTCAATGGACGAGCCTGGCTGAGATAGCCACCGCCATGAGTCCGTGGATCATTAATTCCAACGAGGAGAGGTATGCCATTCTGGCAGAGGATTCTCTGGCGAAGCGGAACGAAATGCTGGAGAAGCTGATATACGAGAATCTGGAAATGACCCGTATAGACAATGAGGCCAAGAGTGCGCAGGAAGCAGACTACCAGAAGATATACCGTGAAAGCGCCATCAAGAAACAGATGGAATACCTGCAGCGAGAACTGGATGAGATGCATCCGGAGGAGGTCTCGGATATCAGGAGGCTGGAGATCCGTCTCAACGAGTCGGAAATGAACGAGACCGCCCGAAGGGAGGCATCGAAGCTTCTGAACAGGCTGAAGCAGGAAGGACAATCATCCCAGGAGTCAGGCATGCTGCTGGACTATCTTGATTTCCTGATCGGCCTGCCATGGAAGAAGCAGAAGTTCAGAAAGATATCATTGGATGATGCGAGAAAGATACTTGACCGGGATCATTATGGTCTCGCAAAGACCAAAAAGAGGATAATAGAGCAGATAGCGGTGATGAACCTGAGGAAGCAGCAGTCCGGATCCATCATCTGCTTTGTCGGAGCTCCGGGTACAGGCAAGACATCTATCGCCTCTTCTATCGCAAAAGCCCTGAAAAGGGAGTATATCCGGGTATCTCTTGGCGGAGTCCGGGATGAGGCTGATATAAGAGGGCACAGGCGGACCTACATCGGAGCTATGCCAGGACGTATCATGGATGGGATAAGCAAGGCAGGTGTATCCAATCCGGTAATGGTGCTGGATGAGATAGACAAATTATCAACGAGCTACAACGGGGATCCTGCGGCGGCTCTGCTTGAGGTGCTGGACCCCGAGCAGAACAATACCTTTACGGATCATTACCTGAACGTGCCATATGATCTGTCAGATGTGCTCTTCATATGCACGGCGAACAGTCTCGACAGCATACCGGAGCCGCTGCTCAACCGTATGGAGGTGATCCAGTTCAACGGATACACACCTATAGAAAAATATCACATCGCAAGGAAGCATCTGATCCCCAAGGCTATGAAAGAAGTCGGTATCAGGTCCCGGAATCTGGATATTTCCGACGAGGCACTGAATGATATGATCTCGAACTATACGAGAGAGGCCGGGGTGAGGGGGCTGAAGAAGAGGATAGATACCCTCTGCCGCTCCGTGGCGGTGAAGATAGTCGAAGGAAACGGAAAGAGCCTGAAGGTCGGAGCGGGAGACCTGCGTGAGCTGCTGGATATGACCCCCATCCCTCATGACATAGTGGACCGGCAGACAGCACCCGGAGTAGTGACCGGTCTGGCATGGACACAGGCAGGAGGGGAGATACTGTTTATTGAGACGATCCTCACCAAAGGAAAGGGCAGACTGATCATCACCGGTCAGCTCGGGGATGTGATGAAGGAGTCGGCACAGATAGCCCTGTCGCTGGTGAAGTCGATGTATCCGTCGAAGGCAGAGATCTTCGACAAGAACGATCTGCATATCCATGTACCTGACGGGGCCACGCCGAAGGACGGTCCCTCTGCCGGGATCACACTTACCACGGCACTTGCTTCACTGGTCACGGAAAGGCCTGTGGATCCCAGGATATGCATGACAGGAGAGGTGTCACTGGAGGGTAAAGTGAAGCCTATAGGCGGTCTGCCGGAGAAGCTTATGGCTGCTCACAGAGCAGGATGTACCAGAGCCTTCATACCGGAGGATAACGAAGGTGACCTGAAGGATGTGGCAAATGAAGTCAGGGAGGCGCTGGACATCGTTACAGTATCGAATGTCAGGGATGTGCTGAAGCAGACAGGCATCGGGAGCCCCCGTAAGAGGCCGGCAGTGAAAAAGAGATAGATCAAAAGGCCACGGCATGACACCGTGGCCTTTATCTTTCGTGGGACCGTGCGGGCTCGAACCGCAGACCTCCTGCACGTCAAGCAGACGCTCTCCCAGCTGAGCTACGACCCCAAACGACAAGAGAAATTATATAATACTTTTTTGATGCTTGCAATTACTTCTTTGCCTGTGTATAATGATTGCTGTTGTATCACTATTGGGCTGTCGCCAAGCGGTAAGGCAACGGACTCTGACTCCGTCACTTCGAAGGTTCGAATCCTTCCAGCCCAGCTGAAGCTCTCCGGTCAGGCGGAGAGTTTTTTCTTTATCAGGGATAGAAGCCATAAGGAGGTCATCATGAATAAAAAATATATCGCAGCACTGGCTGTCGTATCTGCACTTATGATGAGTGCGTGCGGAGATAAAGCCACGGAAACACCTCTCCCGAAGACGGTATCCGGCGAGGAGACAGTATCAGAGAGCGAGGTTAAGGAACAGCAAAAGGACAATGCGGAAGAAAAAAAGGATGTACCGGATGACAGTACATCTGAGGATGCTGCAGACAGCAGATCGGTCTATCCGGACAGTGACTATGCAGAGAGCATAGATGACAGGCTGGATGAGCTGACCTATACCAGGACCCGCGGGGCGGATGATAAGAGCGGGGACACCGTCGACACATCCATATATAAGGACGGAAGCAAGATCGTCAAGATCATGCAGGAGGATCACGGATCTGACGGAAGGATAGTGGGCGAATACTATTACAACGGAGACGATGTGGCATATATGTCCCAGTACAGGACCGATGTCTATGGGATACGCTCCGAGTATAAGGTGGCAGATGTCTCGGATCCGGAGGACAACTATACGAAGGCTTTGATGGATACGGCGAAGAAAGCCCTTAAGGATGCTGCCTCAGATGACGGACGGGTATTATTATACGGCTATGTGGGAGATGAGCAGGGTGGAATGATAAAGAATGTCACCGTAAATCTGAGAAACGTGGCAGGAACATTCAACGATGAGACCACAACAGACGGCGATGGGTATTACACGTTCAGACTGCCCCAGACAGAAGACACATACAACATGACATACACATACGGACCGGATGCGGTGAGCAGTCTGAATGACGTGCATGTCGTACCGGGGACTCCCGAATACTCTCTCGGGAAAGTGTATGTAGCGCCGGTGGGCAAGGGCATACATGATACAGACACATATCTTCTCAATGCCAATGCAAAGTCTCCGGTCGAGCTTAAGGATGGTGAATACGCGGTCGAGCTCAGGACAGAAGCGAGCGGAATGGTACTGCGCCTGGTGGACACCGATGACCAGAGCTCTCAGATGAGCCCCGTCATGACGTTTGACCCGTCAAAAAGTGAGACCGGATATGTCCTGTTCGTAGAAGACGGAAGTAAACTCGGGATAGATGATATGTCCGACAATATGGGGAGATCTTACGTAAATGTGACCATCTATGACAAGGATGGTATAGTGGCAGCATATCTGGTACCGGCAGGACGGATGGGTTCTCTGTGGAGAGTCTGTGATATAGATCCGGAAGGGGAGATCGCCATATCAGGCCTGATGTATACCGATACCAAGGGGTGGAACTGAGCCGTATCCCCGGCAGATCAGAGATAGAGAAGAGATAATAACGGCACAGTAATGACCGACATGACAGTAGTCATGGCGGTCATTTTATTGCAGTAGTTGCCCTCACCTGCATACTGCTCCGCGAGCATCCCCGCGAGGGTAGCAATCGGCATGCTTATCACCAGACAGCAGATCTTCACTATACTGGGATCAAAAGGAAGGTTTCTGACTATCAGTATACATATGGCGGGGACGACGATCATCCTCAGAAGAGAGAACAGATAGATCTCCAGGTCGGAAAAAACAGCCTTCAGATCAAGCTGGGCCAGCGAGCCTCCTATAAGGATCATGGACAGGGGGATACAGGCGTTTCCCATGTATGTGCAGAAACTGGCAGCGGTCTCGGGAATCTTCACATCCGCAAAATAAAGTATGAGAGCGACGATGCTTATCACGGTACCGATATTTACGATCGAACGGGGAGAAAAAGATGCGCCCTCCTTCGAGCCGCCGGAGGCGATAAAGATACCGAGCGTATATGCGATCAGATTGAAAAACAGCATGTAGAATATCAGATATATCACATAGCCGTCTCCGAAGAGAGCCTTGACGACAGGCACTCCGAAGAAACCGAGGTTGGAAAAGATGAGCATCAGCTGCTGCAGCTTACGGCGTTGTATATCGCCCTTTTTCAGGAAGAAGAAAAGATAGCTGATCGCCACAAACAGTACGTAGTATATAAGGGCGGACAGCAGATTCTGAAGGCTCAGAGTCAGTCCGCCGGATGGTTTGTCACCGGACAGTGCAGACAGGAGAAGGAAGGGGTTCAGGAGATTGACGATCAGCTTGCTGATCTGGTGCTGGCCCACTGTATCAAAAAGTCCCCGTCTGAAAGTGATATACCCCGCGACCATCATTGCAAAGAGCATCAGCATCTGCTTCAGTAACAATATCGTGCTCATATCGTCTCCCGTATGTTGAAATAACTGATAAGTATGTTCCTGAATATTGCGGGCTCATCGGAAAACGGGAAGTGTCCCGCGCCTGCAATACGGGCAAGACCAGCGTTCGGTATGGTCCGCTCCATCAGCTCTCCGTCGGATATGGGAGTGGCCGTATCCGCGGTCCCCCAGATGAGCAGCACTTCGGGTCTGATACCCGAAAGAAGTCCGGACAGGTCCTCGTTTATGGCCTTTACCATGCAGTCTCTCATCAGAGGGGAAGCAGCCCTGTAGTCCGCAGAGCCATGCTTTTCCTTGTATCGCTCGACCATTTCTTTGCTCATAAAGCGCCTGGCGATCTTGAAGAACCGCTGTCTGCGCCGTGCCCCGGCGGACAGCTCATGTCTGATCCCGGCCGAGTCTATCAAAACTATACGCTCGGTATCAAAAGGCAGAGCCGGTCGGTTCATCATCTTGATGATGATACGGCCACCGAAGCTGTGCCCGACGAGAGTGAGGGAGGTGAGCCCCATTGACTGTATAAAGGCGATGGTGAAATCGATGAAACCGTCCAGATCCCAGGCTGCGGGAGGCTCGGGGGTGTCTCCCTTAAATCCCGGGAGATCCAGCAGTATCACCCGGTACGAAGAAGAGATGGTATCGGGTATGATCCGGTACAGGGAGGCTTTGGCCATCCAGCCGGGAAGGACCAGAACGGCAGGAGCGTCCTGCGGACCGTATTCCTCATAATATACTGATAAGCCGTTTACTTCTGTCTTCATAGCGCATAATAATATATCATAAGGGTTGGATTTATGCTATACTTCATACATATGTCACAGAGAAACCGCAGAATGATCTGCGTTTAGGAGAGAACATGGCAAGACCCAGAAGATACAGCAAGTCTGTCGGAGATATAATCAAGATCAAGACAGATTTTTTTGAAAAGAACGAGGAGATGCTGAAGCTCTCCGCTCATCAGGCGGATGCTCTGCTCCTTCAGCCCAAAAGGACGAAATGCAAGATATGCCACGGTCCGATCGGAGAGGATGCGGGGCAGAGGGTATTATATACAAGCCAGCGGATGAGATACTTCGAATGTCCTGTATGCGGTCATGTGAATTCGGAGTATGAGGATACCGATGACTTTGCTTCAAGGGTATACATCTCCGACAACTACCTGGCGAATTATTCCGAGGACGACAGGCAGAAATACGAGACCAGACGGGATACCATATATATCCCCAAGGCACAGTTCCTGCTGGATGCCCTGGCAAAGGACGGACTGGATAAAAAGGAAATAAAGCTTCTGGATGACGGAGCAGGATCGGGATACTTCGTATCAGCCATCCGGCAGCTCGGAGTGGAGCAGGCTGACGGCATAGAGATATCCGAGCCACAGGTGCAGTTCGCAAACACGATGAACGGAGATGATATCCTGACCCAGGTGGATGCCCCGGACATAGCATCCATCATCGAGACAGCAAGGGTCAATGTGATCTCCTTTATCGGGGTCCTGGAGCACATCACGAATCTGGACGACATACTGGATGCCGTAAAGAAGAATAAAAACGTGCAGTACATCTATTTTTCGGTGCCCATGTTCTCCATGAGCTGCATTTTCGAAGCGGCGCATCAGCATTGCTACAATCGTCATGCCGGAGGCACACATACACATCTGTTCACGGAGAGCTCTATAGCCTACATGGCCAGGGCCATGGGATTCGAAGAGTATGCCACATGGAAATTCGGCTCGGATATGATGGATCTCTATCGCATGATATGCGTGAGTCTGGATCAGGGCGGCAACTCCGATCTGAGAGAGGTGTTCGGGAGAAAATTCCTGCCCATGCTGGACGAGCTTCAGGAGATAGTGGATCGCCATGAAGAGGCATCCGAAATACATATGATAATAAAGAGGAGATCATGATCTGTTTAATCATTTCTGTCATCGTGATAGCATACGCTGCACAGGTCCTCATCTATGCCGTGCAGATGTTCCAGCAGAACGGATACAAAAATAAAGTCCATGCCGCCTGGGTCATAAAAAACTATGGGAGGCATTTCACGAGGTGCTTCTCCACGGCCGCTTCGAAAAAACCGCTGGTATACACGCCCAGAGTGATGAGACTCATGACCACTACCGTTCTCTGGCTTCTTATACTCTGTCTCCTGAACAGACGTTTCGGGAACGAGTATTCACTGCTGGCACTGGCAGTCGTATATACCTTTGCGGTGGTTCCCTTCGCGCCTGTCATCTCCAACATAATAAACAAACCCATAGAGAGTGCCATAGCTGAAGGGTTCAAGAATAAAGCCATACGGCTGCTGGAGGACTGTCCCGACCTGTCGGTGGTGGGCATCACGGGATCCTACGGAAAGACCTCTATGAAGTTCTATCTGAAGGAGCTGCTTGCTTCCAAATACGAAGTGCTGGCTACTCCCGAATCCTACAACACGCCTATGGGTGTGGTGAAAACCATCAATACCATGCTCCGTCCCACACATCAGATCTTCATCTGTGAGATGGGAGCCAGAAATGTGGGAGATATCAGCGAGCTGTGCGAGCTGGTGCATCCCGACTACGGTGTCGTGACATCGGTGGGGCCTCAGCATCTGGAGAGCTTTAAGACCATGGAGAATATCCAGAAGACGAAATTCGAGCTGCCGGATGCGGTGTTCGAAAAGCACGGCGCAGAGGATAATATCTTTCTGAACTATGACAGCGAATACATTTCTTCTTATAACAGATATAAAGGTGCAGTGACATATTCCATCAGCGGCAGGGGAAAGTATAATGCATCGGATATCAGGACCGGACGAAACGGGACGGAGTTCACACTCACCGCACCTGACGGGACTGTACAAAAGTACGGGATGCGCCTGATTGGGGAGCATAATGTACAGAATGTCGTAGCCGCCATAGCAGTGAGCCATACCATGGGGATATCCCTTGATGAGCTGGTGATACCCGTGAGACGTCTCGCACCTGTCGAGCACAGGATGAAGCTCATGGAGCAGGGGGAGATGACGATAATAGACGATGCATATAATTCCAATCCGGCAGGAGCAAAGGCTGCGCTCGATACCCTCGCCATGTTCGGAGAAGATATGAAGATCGTGATCACGCCCGGGATGGTGGAGCTGGGCGAAGAGCAGGAGAGGCTTAACGGAGAATTCGGCAGGCAGATCGCGCAGGCTGCAGACTATGCCGTGATCGTGGACAATGTAAACAGACAGGCCATCGCCGATGGGATGAAGAGTGCCGGTTACCCGGAGGAGAAGCTGTACATAGCGGCAACATTTAATGATGCCATGCAGCATGTGATCCTCCTTCCCGGAGAGGCACATAAGGTCGTACTGCTGGAGAACGACCTCACGGATGTATACTAGTGCAGCGTTGATTTACTGCACTTTCAGGCAAGCATTCAGCGCATTGGTATAGCTGATTAAAAACGCTCCATCAGGCGACAACAGGAGGATACAGATGAAGATACGTGTAGGAGTGATATTCGGAGGGAGATCCGTAGAGCACGAGGTCTCAGTCATATCGGCACTGCAGGCCATGCAGAGCCTGAATGCGGACAGATACGAGGCGACAGCCATATATCTGACAAAGAATAACGATCTCTATGTGGGAGTCGATGTCGGCAATATCGAAGCGTACAAAGATATACCGAAGCTGATAGCCCGGTCCCAGCGGGTGATCCCCGTCAAGGAAAACGGACATTTCCTGCTGGCACCGTATCCTGCGAGGATACTCGGGATGAAGCCGATAGAGCTGGATGTGGTGCTTCCCATAGTGCATGGTACCAATGTGGAGGACGGTACTCTGATGGGATATCTGAAGACCTGGGGCATCCCCTTCGCAGGGTGTGATGTGACTGCCGCTGCAGTGGGAATGGACAAGTATATCATGAAGACTGTATTTGCAGACAATGATATACCGGTGCTGCCGTGCAAAAGATACACCACAAAAGACTATAAGGATATAGACCGGCTCATAGCCGGGATAGAGGCCGATCTGGGATATCCGGTGATCGTAAAGCCCGTAAACTCGGGTTCCTCCGTGGGCATATCGGTAGCACATGACAGAGACGGTCTCGTGCGTTCGCTGGACGGAGCCTTCACTTTTGCCAACGTAGTTCTGGCGGAGCATGCGATTTCCGAGCTCCAGGAGATAAACTGCTCGGTGCTCGGAGATATGGATGAGGCAGAGGCATCGCTGTGCGAAGAGCCCTTCCATTCGGACGAGATACTGTCCTATGAAGATAAATACATGTCAGGCGGCAAAGGATCGAAGACGGGGGGTGCCTCAAAGGGAATGGCATCCGTATCCAGAAAGATCCCGGCCCCCATATCGGATGAAATGACAAAAAAGATACAGGAGCTGGCTGTAAGAGCATTTCAGTGTCTGGGATGTAACGGCGTAGTGAGATTTGACTTCATGATAGACAAGTCGGACGGAAGTCTGTATCTGAACGAGATAAACACGATACCCGGCTCGCTCTCCTTCTACCTGTGGGAGCCCACCGGCATGTCCTACGGTAAGATGCTGGACAGGCTGGTAGACCTGGCTGTAAAGCGCAGAAGGGATGAGGACAGAGTCATATTCAGCTTCGAGACCAATATATTGAACCAGTCCAGTCTTAAAGGACTCAAGGGAAGTAAGGGCGGCAAGGTATGATCAGAGGAATACTGGCGATCCTGTTCGTGCTGATCTTCCTTACAGTATCACTGATACTGATACCCATAGCCTATCTGATCGGGCTTTTCGACAGACATGCACGGGATGTGTATGCCCAGTCGCTCGTGGCGTGGGGATTCAGAGTGATAGGCGTCATAGTGGGGGCGAAGGTCACTGAGAAGGGAAGAGAAAAGCTGCCCAGAGGCGAGGCGGCCCTGTATGTGGCAAATCACAGATCCATATTTGATATAGTGCTGCTGGATGCACGGATGCCGGCACCGACAGCCATCGTTGCCAAGAAAGAAATAAAAAAATATCTGGTGCTCAGCTGGTGGATGATCCTGAAGAACTGTAAGTTTTTGGATCGTGATGATATCAAGCAGAACCTGAAGATCATCCTGGAATGTATCGACGATGCAAAAAAGGGCCAGACTATACTCATCTATCCCGAGGGGACGAGATCCAAGGCAGAATCTGAGCTGGACATGGGACCTTTCAAGGAGGGCTCCATGAAGATAGCACTGAAATCGGGTGTCAAGGTCGTTCCCGTCGCTATCCACGGGACAAGGGAGCTGTTCGAAAAACATCTGCCTTTTATCCGTCCCGGCAAGGTGACGATAACCTATGGAGATCCAATAGACCCCGGTACGCTGGATAAGGAACAGCAGAAGCACCTGGGAGAGATCTGCAGGGAAAGGATACTGGAGATGCTGAAAGAAGAAAACAAATAAAAAAACTGCGGTGTCTTCACCGCAGTTTTTTAAGAATGATCACATTCCCTTGGGGTTGGGGCCGTACTGGTTCTCACCGGGCTCTGAATCCTTGCAGCACCATATTATCATGAGTATCGTGCCGACGCAGGGGATCAGACTGATCAGGATAAACCAGCCGGACTTTCCGATATCGTGCATTCTGCGGATACACACTGCCAGACCGGGAAGCAGGCACGCCAGAGCGAATATTCCGTCTATGGCCGAGAAGAGCATCATATCCGTGAATTTGTACAGTACGCTCAGCACAAGCGAAACTACGAACTCAAAAAGAGCAAAATACCAATACTCACTCCTGCGAGCCCTGCCGCTGAAACCAACGTACTGAGTAAAGCAGGACTTTACTGCATCCATAAAAGACATATCATATCCCTCCTAATTAGAAAAACTACATACAAAACACGTATAAAATACC
>DNLO01000042.1 GCA_003488445.1 Lachnospiraceae bacterium
TACGGGTCACTATGGAGTCCACGGTGTTCAGCTTGCCCCTGGCCTCATCGAAGTGATCCGTGGTCACGCCGACTATTAGATAGTCCCCGAGAGCCTTTGCCCTCTCCAGTATCCTCCTGTGTCCTTCATGGAAGAGATCGAAGGTACCGTATGTGATGACCTTTACCGGCCCCTTTTTCCGTTTTGTTCTTGCCTTGACCATTGCTCTGTTCCTTTAACCTCTGTCTCTCCTGTGCGTTTCCGTCAGTACGGCTGTATCCATCTCGTCCTGCCGCACCGTCTGTCCCTTCCCTGCGCCTCAGTCAGGCAGGATCCTCCTCACTGCATAAGGTGTCCTGTATGTCGCGTTGCTCACCTTGATACCGGTCCTCTTGTTGGATGCGTTCACGATCTGTCCGTTGCCTATGTATATTCCCACATGGTTGATGGTCTTGCCCTTGCCGTAGAAGACGAGATCTCCGGGCTTCGCATTGGCAAGCGATATCTTCTTGCCCACCTTGGCCTGCTCTCTCGAAGTCCTTGGAAGAGAGTAGCCGTACTTCCTGTATATGGCCTGCACATATCCCGAGCAGTCGCAGCCCTTGGTCAGGCTGGTGCCTCCCCATACATAGGGATTCCCGATGAACTGCATCGCATAGTTGACCATCGACACTCTGACATCCGATACACCCTCGCCGTAGCGCAGCTCAGTGAGGGTCATGGCCTTGTCCAGCTCCTCGGATATGCTGATGAACTCAGCGCTCACATAGCCCTGATCCTCATCGATCTCTATCTTGACCCAGGGATCTCCCTGCTTGCCCTCCAGTATCTCCAGCTTCTCCTCTATGGGCACCATCGTGATGATGGGAGAGTCTGTAGAGGGCTGCTCTCTTACGAATAAAGTGGTGGTGGTGACGGTGGCGACGAGCCTCATCACCTGCATCGCTCTCTTCTTCGCCTCTTCACCGGTGATAAGAAACTCCGTGCTGGCGTAGCCTTCCACCTTGCCTGATTTGATATGGGCCCAGGGTCCGTCCACTTCCAGCACCTCGCAGGCCGCGTTCTTTGTCATCTTGCCCACGAGCTTCGATGTCTCGTTGGCAGATACCCTGATATTAAGATGATCGGATACGTTCGCTATACCCAGGTTCTTGTATCCGGCTATGGTCTGCTCCTTCTCCTCCGTGAGCAGTGCGGCATACGCCGCCTCCATGCCCCCCGCTCCGGCAGTCTGTGTGGTGAGCACCCTGTCAGCCGAGATCGTCTCCAGCCGTCCGACCTCCATCTCTCTGGTGGCCCCGGCTGTAAGTAGCTCTCCGGCTGTAGCCGCATATGCCTGCACCGGCCCCGTCCACAGCACAGCCAGCACACATGCGATGCATGTGAGCAGTGAAACCTGTGCTTTTAGATACTTTCTCCTGTTCATAAGAAAATAGGCGTATATCAGACCCTGACAGCCGCCTGCTTGACGTTCATATCCTCCTGCTCGGATTCACGTATGGCAAACGCGATATTGGTGGCATGGTCTCCGACTCTCTCGAGTCCGGATACTATGTCCGAAAACAGCATGCCGGCCTCAGGCGAGCACTCGTTCCTTGCCAGTCTCTGTATATGTCTGTCCTGCAGCTCTCTCTCCTTGAGGTCTATCTTCTCCTCCAGCTCCTCCACAAGAGCGATCTTCTCATCCACATTTCCGTTCCCTGCGAAGGCGTCCATGGAATAGCGCACAATGTCGTTGACCATCCCCAGGAGCTCACCCATCTCACTCTGAGCCTCCTTGGAGAAATCAATACCCCTGTCGGCTCTCGACCTTGCAGCGTCCGCCACGTTCTCCGCATGGTCACCTATACGCTCGATATCGTTCGCCACATGGAAGAGCGCACCGATCTGCCGTCTGTCGTCCACGGGCAGGTTCATCTGTCCCACCTTGACCAGATAGTTCACTATCGCATGGTTCAGGAAGTTGATATTCTTCTCGACCTGATATACCTCCTGGATATCCTCTTCATCCAGCGTGATGAGCGCATTCATGGCACGGTTGATATTCTCCGAAGCCAGGCTTCCCATCCTCTCCAGCTCTCTGATGGCATCCACCACTGCGGTGGCAGGTGAGAATACCACCTTCTCCCCGATGTACTGCAGTGTATACTGAGCCCTGTATCCCGCATCCTCGTCCTTGCCGGGTACGGTCAGATAGGTAAGCTTCACTATAGGTGTCGAGAACGGCAGCAGGATCGCCACCTGGAATACCTTGAAGATCGAGTGTGCATTCGCTATCTCGCGTCCCAGGTCTCCGTTGCTCATCACCTCCAAAAGTCCGATCACCTGATCTTCCATGACGGACAGGATCACGAACATTATGATGGTACCGATGATATTGAAGTAGAGATGTATGAGAGCAGCCCTCTTCGCATCCTTCTTACCGCTGATACCCGTCAGCAGCGCAGGCACGCAGGCACCTATGTTACATCCCAGTATCATGAAGAGACAGATGTGTATATCCATGAGCCCGCCCTTGCACATGAGCAGTATGATGGAAACCGTCACGGAGGAGCTCTGTATTATACCTGTGATGAAAGCACCGACTAAGACTGCCAGTATGGGACTCTCCAGAGATCCGAGCACTGCCATGGCTCTGGGGTCGCTCTGTACGCTCTCCATCGCTCCCGACATGCTGGAAATACCCAGGAACAGGATACCGAAGCCTACCACGACTCCGGCCCACTTCCTTACCCTGTCGTTCTTCGAGAACATCACCACCAGTGCTCCCGTCAGCAGGAACACAGGTGCATATTCTGAAAGGTTGAAGGATACCAGCTGTGAAGTGACCGTCGTACCTATATTGGCACCGAAGATGACCCCGGCTGCCTGATACAGGCTCATCAGTCCCGAGTTGACGAAGGATACCACCATGACAGTACATGCACTTGAAGACTGTATGGCAGCTGTAAAGAATACGCCCAAAAGCATACCCATGAACCGGTTGGTGGTAAGTCGCTCGAGTATCCCTCTCAGCTTGGCTCCCGCCGCATTTTCTATACTGTCGCTCATGACCTTCATTCCGTAGAGGAAGAGGCCGAGTCCCCCCATCAGCCGTAGGATCGTTGTTGCATTCATATCTTTTCCGTATTCTCCATAGACATAATCAAATTCATTTTATCCAAAGACAGCTGTTTTTTCAACTCGTCCACGTTCGCGAACTTCATCTCAGGCCGCATGTAGCGTTTGAGTTCCAGCCTGATATGCTCTCCGTATATATCCTCCGAAAAGCCGTGGATATATGTCTCCACGCACACTCTGTCCTCATCCGACACGGTGGGCTTCACTCCGATATCGGTGATGCCGGATAACACCCTGCCGTCGTCCGTATACACCCCCGAGAGATAGACTCCGTATGGCGGGAGCAGCTTGTCGGGATCAGGTACTATATTAGCCGTTGGCATATCTATCGTATGGCCGAGGCCTGCTCCGCGGATCACCGTGCCCTCCATTGAATACGGGCGTCCCAACATGGCTGTCACATCCTCCATATTGCCTCCTGCGAGTGCCTGTCTTATCAGGGTCGAGCTGATATCGTTCCCCTTGTATCTCACCTTGTCTATGACTACGGTCTCGTATCCCATCCCCTCAGACATCCGGCGAAGCAGTGCCATATCCCCTGCCCCCCGGTCTCCGAAGCTCAGATCGCTTCCTGCGGCGATCAGAGAAGCATGCAGCCCTTCATACAGTATGTTCCTTACGAAATATCCGGGCTCACACGACATGGTCTCCCGGTTTACCGGAAGCATATACAGATAGTCTATTCCCAGCTCCTCCAGATATCCTGTCTTCTCCTCATTGGTCGCCAGCACTCCCGTCTTTTCTTTGGAGAAGTACTCCGATACCGGCCGTTCAAAGGTGAAGACAAGAGACTTCAGTCCCCTGTCCTTATGTGACATTATCTCCTTCAGCAGCTTTTCGTGCCCAAGATGGATCCCGTCGAACTTGCCTATGGCTATTGCTGTGCGTACATCTCTCCCCACCCGGGCATTGAATTCTTCTATTCCAGAAAATATCTGCAAAGCTTTGCTTCTCCGTTCTCTGTCTCGTATACCGCTGCGAAGGTGCCGTCGGGAAGATATACCCTGTACATCCCGTCAGCCAGGCCCTTTCTTCTGAAGCGGTTGCCGTTCCTGATAAGCCTCTCCTCATCCTCTCCGGCTGTGATGCTGCCGCAGTCCGAGTAGAAGCGCTCTATGGGGATCACAAGGCCCTCTATGCCCCTCTCAT
>DNLO01000049.1:0-220 GCA_003488445.1 Lachnospiraceae bacterium
AAAAGAATGATAATGCAAAGTCAGAAGAAGTAAAGAAGATCATCAAAGAATAATTCTTTGGTACGGTCGCAAATCCCGTAACTACGGGCAAAACAAAAAGCAGGTGATGGGAATCGAACCCACGTATCCAGCTTGGAAGGCTGGTGTTCTACCATTGAACTACACCTGCGCGAAACTTTCCTTATATTACAGAGGTTTTGGTGGTTTGTCAAGCGATTTC
>DNLO01000049.1:351-2949 GCA_003488445.1 Lachnospiraceae bacterium
AACGAAGACCGGCGGCCGCTGATGGCCGCCGGTCTTTTGCCGGAATACGAAATTGTCGTATAATGGAAGGGCAGGCTCGGTCGGCAGCCTGATATTTCAACATGCGGGAGAAAACAAAATGAAGATTATCGAAAAGTACAACAGTGTAAGTCTGATCATAAGGATCATATGCGGACTGGTGATCGGCACCATACTGGGACTGCTCTTTAAGGAGCTCCCTGTGATACCGCTCCTGGGAGATCTGTTCGTAGGAGCACTGAAAGCCATTGCTCCTCTCCTGGTCTTCACGCTGGTGCTCTCGGCACTGGCGCGGGGGAACGATAAGCTGGACAGCAGATTCGCTCTGGTGCTGGCACTGTATATGATCAGCACATTTCTGGCATCGGTGGTCGCGGTGGTAGGGAGCTTCATCTTTCCTCAGACGATAAAGCTGGCGGATATGGCAACTGCTGATACGATACCCACCAACCTCGGTGAGGTGCTGTCCAATCTGCTGATGAACATGATAGCCAATCCCGTAGCGGCGATAGTCGAGGGAAGATATATAGGAATCCTTTTCTGGGCTGCGGTACTGGGCGTGGCAGCGAAGAGATTCGCAGGGGATACGACGAAAAAATTCATGGAGGATGCCGCGAACATGGTGTCTCAGGCAGTCCGGTGGATAATCAATCTGGCACCCTTCGGTATAATGGGTCTGGTCTACACCAATGTGTCGACTAACGGTCTTTCCATATTTACCGACTACGGCAAGCTGCTTGTTCTGCTGGTGGGATGCATGCTGGCTGTTGCACTGATCGTAGATCCGCTGCTCGCGGCCATAGTGCTGCGGACCAATCCCTACCCGCTGGTATTCAGGTGCCTGAAGGGATCCGGGATCACGGCTTTCTTCACAAGAAGCTCGGCTGCGAACATCCCGGTCAATATGCAGCTGTGTGAGAAGCTGGGCATGGACAAGGAGATGTATGCGGTGGCCATACCTCTCGGGGCTACCGTCAACATGGACGGAGCGGCTGTCACCATAGCGGTCATGTCTCTTGCTGCCGCAAATACCATGGGGATACAGGTATCATTCCCCGCAGCCATAATACTTGCTTTCATAGCGACTCTGGGAGCCTGCGGAGCATCCGGCGTGGCAGGAGGGTCTCTTCTGCTGATACCCATGGCCTGCTCTCTCTTCGGAGTGAATGCAGATGTGGCGATGCAGGTAGTGGGCGTGGGCTTCATCATAGGAGTCGTGCAGGATTCGGTGGAGACCGCTCTCAATTCGTCGGGCGACGTGATGTTCGCTGCTACGGCTGAGTATGCGCAGTGGAAGAAGAACGGCAAGTCACTGCCGACCTTCCTCGGAGGAGATACCAAAGTAGATATATGATATATGATGATGCCGGAGCGGCGTACGAAGCCTGTATCCGGAAATGGGATACTCTGGCGAAGCCTATAGACGGACTGGGCAGATACGAGAAGCTTGTCGCACGTATCGGCGGGATACAGAGGACAGACTGTCCTTCCGTAAAGAGGAGGAGTCTGATCGTATTCTTTTCAGATAACGGGATAGTGGAAGAGGGAGTGTCCCAGAGCGATGCCTCAGTCACGCATAAGGTGGCCGAAGCCATGAGTGCGGGACGGTCGACGGTCTGCGTGATGGCAAAGGAAGCCGGGGTGAAGATACTGCCGGTGGATGTAGGCATGAAGGGCGACCCGGTATACGGCATAGAGAACAGGCGTGTCAGGGAGGGCAGCAGGAACTTCCTGAAGGAGCCGGCGATGACCCGTGAAGAGACCCTGCAGGCAATGGATGCCGGATATCAGGTGGCGAAAGCTGCAAAAGATGCCGGAGATGAGATATTGCTTCTGGGAGAGATGGGCATAGGCAACACTTCCACGGCTACGGCAGTGAGCTGCGCCCTGCTGGGCACAGGTCCCGGAGAGGTCACGGGGAGCGGGGCAGGCCTGTCGGCAGAGCTCGTGAAGCATAAGCATGATGTGATAAAGGAAGCCCTAAAAAAGCATGCCCGGGATCCGCAGGATGCCCTCGGGATATTATCGACATTCGGGGGATATGATATTGCGGCGATGGTGGGAGTGATAAGAGCTGCGGCAGAGCTTCATGTCCCGGTGGTGGCGGACGGGCTCATAACACTTGCGGCAGTGCTTGCGGCAGACAGGACAGAGCCCGGGGCGAAGGAGGTGTGCATCGCTTCACACTTTCCCAGAGAGCCCATGGGAAGGAGACTGACAGAGGTGCTTGGCCTGGAGCCTCCCATCAGTGCGGACATGGCTCTCGGTGAGGGGACCGGCGCGGTGCTGCTCATGCCGCAGATAGATGTATGCATGAGGCTCTACAACGAGGGACTGAGGTTTGAGGGGCTTGGCATAGAGGCCTATCAAAGATATGATAAATAGATAATTTTTATAGTAGCCAAGCGGCGATTTTTATGATATTGTATTAGTCGTCTGTGTTTGTAGCTCAGCTGGATAGAGCATCGGCCTTCTAAGCCGAGGGTCCAGGGTTCGAATCCCTGCAAGCACATTAAGGGCCTTGACCGGGTCCTGATATTAAGTGTCGTGGTGGATATAGCGTAGTTGGTTAACGCGCCA
>DNLO01000049.1:2991-6259 GCA_003488445.1 Lachnospiraceae bacterium
CGCGCCAGATTGTGGTTCTGGAGACCGAGGGTTCGAGTCCCTCTATCCACCCCTTTTTCATTCAGCAGATGTGCGATGCTTGATCGTAGTTATCTTGGGGCTATCGCCAAGCGGTAAGGCACAGCACTTTGACTGCTGCACTCGCTGGTTCGAATCCAGCTAGCCCTGCGTGACACTAGCTCAGTCGGTAGAGCACCTGACTTTTAATCAGGTTGTCGGGGGTTCGATTCCCCCGTGTCACACTTTTGGCCGCCTGTAATACCAGGCGGTTTTGTGTTATATTTTAAAGGTTGAAAGGAGGGTGGTATGAAGCTTACATTTGTGGGTGCAGCTCATGAAGTTACCGGCAGCTGCCATTATCTCGAAGCCTGTGGCAAACATATCCTGGTGGACTATGGTATGGAGCAGGGCAAGGACCTGTTTGAAAACATAGACCTGCCGATAGAGCCGTCGCAGGTCGATTATGTCTTTCTTACACATGCACATATAGACCACTCGGGACTGCTGCCGCTGCTGGCAAAGAACGGATTCTCCGGGAGCATATATGCCACGGAGGCTACGACAGACCTGGCAGGCATCATGCTGAGAGACTCTGCGCATATCCAGATGTTCGAGGCAGAGTGGCGCAACCGGAAGGCGAAGAGAAGCAAGGATATACCGCTCTTCACTCCTCTGTATGACATGGCCGATGCAGACAATGCGATAAGCTGCTTCGTGCCGGTGCCTTATGACAGCAGGGTGAATGTATGCGAAGGAATAGATATCAGATTCACGGATATGGGGCATCTGCTGGGCTCGGCGGCAGTGGAGGTATGGCTGACCGAAGGAGATGTCACGAAGAAGATAGTATTCTCCGGAGACGTGGGTAATCTGGACCAGCCGCTGATCAAGGATCCCCAGAAGGTGAAGGAGGCGGACTATGTGCTGATAGAGTCCACCTATGGAGACAGGCTGCATGCCAGATCCGATGTGGACTACGTGAAGGAGCTCGCCGGGGTGCTGGATGCCACCTTCAGACGCGGAGGTAATGTGGTGATACCTTCCTTCGCGGTGGGGCGCACACAGGAGATGCTCTACTTCATCAGACAGATAAAGGAGGACAGGCTCCTGCCCGACTTCCCGGGCTTTAAGGTGTATATGGACTCGCCTCTGGCGGTGGAGGCCACGGAGGTATTCCACAAAAACGGCAGAGCGTGCTTTGATGAGGAAGCGATGAAGTTCGTGGAGGCAGGTATCAATCCTGTGGATTTCCCCGGACTGAGATTTGCAATCACTCCCGAAGAGTCAAAGGAGATCAACTTCATAGATGAACCCAAGGTCATCATCTCGGCATCCGGAATGTGCGATGCGGGACGTATCAGGCACCATCTGAAGCACAATCTGTGGAGGCCTGAATCCACCATACTGTTCGTGGGATATCAGTCCGTAGGCACTCTGGGAAGAGCGCTGGTGGAAGGCGCCGACAGAGTCAAGCTCTTCGGTGAGGAGATAGATGTCAAGGCGGAGATCAGGACACTGACGGGACTGTCGGGACATGCCGACAGGGACGGACTGCTGGACTGGATAGACGGCTTTGAAAAGAAGCCGGATATGGTCTTCGTCGTACACGGCGAGGACACGGTGACGGATTCCTTTGCCGCATTGCTTAAGGACGAAAAAGGGCTGAACGCATATGCACCTTACTCGGGTACGGTCTATGATCTGCTCGCGCACGAGTTCGTGACCAAGACTGAGGGTATCAGAAAGGCCAAGGCCGAGAAGCATACAGGCAATCCTGTATTCGACAGGCTGTGGGCAGCGGGACAGAGGCTCATATCCATCATCAGAAAGAATGAACATATGGCGAACAAGGATCTGGCCAAATTCGCGGATCAGATCGATGCGCTGAGTGACAAATGGGGATGAGCCGAAAAGATATGGTGAAAGGAAAAGCTGAATGAAAGCTATAGTGGCAGTTGACAGGAACTGGGGGATAGGGCTGAAGGGAAGGCTGCTGGTGCAGATACCCGCAGATCAGAAATTCTTCAGGGAGACCACCACGGGACAGGTGGTGGTGATGGGACGCAAGACTCTGGAGAGCTTCCCCAACGGTGCACCCTTAAAGGACAGAGTCAATGTGGTGCTGACAAGAGGCGGCACGAGAATGCCTGATGGGGTGGAGACTGTACACGGCATCGATGAGCTGAAGGAGCTGCTCACCCGATATAAGGACAGGGAGATATACTGTATAGGAGGGGCCGAGGTCTACAGACAGCTGCTCCCCATGTGTGACGAATGTCTGGTCACCAGGATAGATGAGAGCTACGAGGCGGATGCCTTCTTTCCGGATCTGGACAAGGACCCCGAATGGGAGCTTATAAGAGACGGAAGCGAGGAGGAAGAGCAGACATATTTTGACGTCATCTATCATTTCCTCAGGTACAGGAAAAAGAGGAAGGACTGACAGGGTATACCGGTGATGGATGACAGACTGACGGGGATCCTAATCGATTCTTTCCCGAAGATACTCATTCCGGGACTCATAAGGACCATACCGCTCACAGCCATATCGTTCGCGCTGGCGATGGTGATAGCCGTGGCAGTGGCCCTGATCCAGGTGGCAGAAGTTCCGGTGCTGAAGCAGATAGCAAGGTTCTATATCTGGATCATCAGGGGCACTCCCCTTCTGGTACAGCTCTATATCGTATTCTTCGGTCTGCCCGATCTGGGCTTCATGATACCTGCATTCCCCTGCGCCATCGCAGTATTTGCGATAAACGAGGGCGCATACTGCTCGGAGACCATGAGAGCCGCCATAGAATCTGTGCCCAAGGGACAGATGGAGGCAGGCTACTGCGCAGGCATGAGCTATATCCAGATAATGAGGAGGATCGTATTGCCCCAGGCCTTCAGGACTGCTTTTCCTCCGCTCTCCAATTCGCTGATAGGAATGGTAAAGGATACCTCTCTCGCGGCGAACATCACCGTCATGGAGATGTTCATGGCCACACAGAGGATAGTGGGCAGGACATACGAGGCACTCGCTCTGTACAGCGAAGTGGCTCTGATCTATCTTCTCTTCTGTACGGTGCTGACGAAGCTGCAGAGCATAGGAGAGAAAAAGCTTCGTACCGTGAACGGAGGTGGCGCAAATGCTTGAAGTCCGCGGCCTCAGAAAACGGATAGGAGAGAACGAGATCCTGAAGGGTATCGACATTTCCATAGACAAGGGAGATGTGGTGGCTGTGCTGGGACCCTCGGGATCGGGAAAGACCACTCTGCTAAGGTG
>DNLO01000152.1 GCA_003488445.1 Lachnospiraceae bacterium
GATCATCCTATAATTGCGGGTGGTATGGAATATCGGATCACCTGCGTTTCAATGGGGAATCCGCACTGCGTTATTTTTTGTGACGAAGATGTCTCAAACCTTGATATTGCGGAGATCGGACCTTTATTTGAGCACCATGTTATCTTTCCGGACAGAGTGAATACCGAGTTTGTGAACGTGCATGACAGAGGGCATCTGAAGATGCGTGTGTGGGAGCGCGGCTCCGGAGAGACCATGGCGTGCGGTACGGGAGCTACGGCAGTGCTGGTGGCTGCCAGTCTGAACGACCTGAGTGACAGGAGAGCGGAGGTCTCTCTGCTCGGGGGAACACTGACCATAGACTGGAAAGAAGACGGCAATGTATATATGACCGGTCCGGCAGAGACCGTGTTCGAGAGCGAGATATCCATATAGAAAGGAAACACAGATGTTCAGAGCAAATCCCGACTACCTGAAGCTTCAGGGATCATATCTTTTCTCCACCATAGCGAAAAAGGTAGCTGCATATAAGGAGGCCAATCCCGATAAGACGGTGATAAGCCTCGGGATAGGAGACGTGACACAGCCTCTGTCTCCTTCCATAGTAGAGGCACTCCATACGGCTGTGGATGAGATGGCTGCAAGCGAGACCTTCAGGGGATATGCACCGGATCTGGGGTATGATTTCCTGAGAAAGGCCATCGCAGAGAACGACTACAGATCCAGGGGATGTGATATAGCCGAGGACGAGATATTTGTATCTGACGGTGCCAAGAGCGACTCGGGCAATATCCAGGAGATCTTCGCAGGTGACTGTGTCGTGGCAGTGTGCGATCCCGTATATCCCGTATATGTGGACTCGAATGTGATGGCAGGCAGGACGGGGACATATGACAAGGACAGTGAGCAGTGGAGTGACGTGGTATATATGCCATGTACGGCGGAGAATGACTTCGTCCCTGCTTTCCCTGAAAGAACACCTGATATCATATATATCTGCTCACCGAACAACCCGACCGGGACCGCCATGAAGAAGGGCGATCTGCAAAAGTGGGTGGACTATGCCAACGAGCATCATTCGGTGATCATATATGATGCGGCCTATGAGGCATATATCTCGGAAGAGGACGTACCCCATTCCGTGTACGAGTGCAACGGTGCCAGGACCTGCGCCATAGAGATACACTCTTTCTCGAAGAATGCCGGTTTCACCGGCGTGAGGCTCGGGTATACAGTGGTGCCGAAGGATCTGAAGGACGGGGGCGGAGTGGCTCTTCACGGACTCTGGGCCAGAAGGCACGGAACGAAGTTTAACGGGGCACCTTATATACAGCAGAGAGCCGGTGAGGCGGTGTACTCCGCGCAGGGCAAAGCCGAGACACGGGCTCTTGTCGCATATTACATGGAGAATGCAAAGAATATGAGAAAGGCCCTTCAGGACATGGGATATACGATATACGGAGGGGTGAATGCGCCCTATCTGTGGCTGAAGACACCTGATGATATGAAGAGCTGGGATTTCTTCGACCTGCTCCTTGGCAAAGCGAGTGTGGTAGGTACCCCGGGATCGGGCTTCGGACCGTCGGGAGAGGGATACTTCAGGCTGACGGCCTTCGGTACGCACGAAAACACAGCGGAAGCGCTGAAAAGGATAGCTGAAAATGTTTGAGGAGTATACAAGACAGGCAGAAACTGCCATAGCGCTGGCAAGACGCAGCTCCGAGGAGCTGGAACAGAATTATATAGGATCTGAGCATCTGCTGATGGGACTTTTGCGTGAGAACACGGGAGTGGCAGCGAGAGTGCTCCAGATGAACAAGGTCACGCTGGAGAATATCCGGCTTCTCACCGAGCAGCTTGTGGCTCCGGGAGCCGATATGAATACGTCGGTGGCGGAAAGAGAAGGCCTGACCCCCAGGGCTGCCAAGATCCTTTCTCTGGCAGGAGATACCGCGCAGAACTTCGGGGCCCGTGCCATAGGTACGGAGCATATCCTTATAGCCATACTCCGCGAAGGTGACAATACCGCAGTCAGACTCATGAATACCATGGGAGTATCCATACAGAAGATCTTCGACGATACCATAACCGCCATGGGCATCGATCAGGAGAGGGATGTCAAGCGTGCGATGAGAGCCATGGAGGACGAGGACGGAGACAGCCAGACTCCCATGCTGGACAAATACAGCAGGGATATGACACAGCTGGCCAGAGAGGATAAGCTGGATCCCATCATAGGAAGGGATACGGAGATAATGCGGACTATCCAGATCCTTTCCAGGAGGACCAAGAATAACGCCTGTCTTCTCGGTGAGCCCGGTGTGGGCAAGACCGCTATAGTGGAGGGTCTCGCCATACAGATAGCGGAGGGGACGGTTCCTTCGGTGATGCTCAACAAGCGGGTAGTCTCGATAGATCTGTCGGCAATGGTGGCAGGCTCCAAGTATCGCGGAGAGTTCGAGGAGAGGATAAAGAGGGTGATAGCCGAGGTGATCCATGCCGGCAATATCATCCTTTTCGTGGATGAGCTGCACACTCTCATCGGCGCGGGAGGCGCAGAGGGCGCGATGGACGCTTCCAATATACTGAAGCCTTCTCTGGCCCGCGGAGAGCTGCAGATGATAGGGGCAACTACCATAGAGGAATACAGGAAGTATATCGAGAAGGATGCGGCTCTGGAGCGGAGGTTCCAGCCTGTGACCGTGGAGGAGCCTACCATGGACGAGGCCGTATCCATACTCATGGGCATCAAGCACAAATACGAGGAGCATCATAACGTGACGGTGTCACCTGAGGCCGTGATGGCTGCGGTGAAGATGTCCGAGAGATATATCAATGACAGATTCCTGCCGGACAAGGCAATAGATGTGATGGATGAGGCCGCATCCAAAAAGAGGATAGGCCAGATCACCACCGGAACCAGCGAGGACAGACTCTCGGGCGAGATAGAGCTGATGTCACTGGCAAAGGAGAATGCGATAAAGGCCGGGGACTTCGTGAAGGCCGGGGAGATATACAGAGAGCAGCAGAAGAAGGAGAAGCGTCTGGAGCGCATGAAGGAGAGAAAGGCTTCGGCTGCGGGCGAGAGCAGGCTCACGGTGACGGAGGACGATATAGCAGATGTGGTCAGTATGTGGACCAAGATCCCCGTTTCCAGGATCACGGAAAAGGAAAACGAGAGACTGCTGAAGCTGGAATCCATCCTCCATAAGAGGGTGATAGGCCAGAATGAGGCTGTAAGTACCGTGGCGAGGGCCATCAAGAGAGGCAGAGTGGGACTGAAGGATCCCAAGAGACCGGTGGGGAGCTTCCTCTTCCTGGGGCCTACGGGCGTGGGAAAAACGGAGCTGTCCAAGGCACTGGCAGAGGCTCTCTTCGGCACGGAGGATGCTCTGATCAGAGTGGATATGTCCGAATTCATGGAATCACATTCCGTATCCAAGATGATAGGATCACCTCCGGGATATGTGGGCTTCGATGAAGGGGGCCAGCTCTCTGAAAAGGTGAGGAGACATCCGTACTCCGTGGTGCTCTTCGACGAGATCGAAAAGGCTCACCCGGATGTGTTCAATGTACTGCTTCAGGTGCTGGACGACGGCAGGATCACTGATTCCAAGGGCAGGAGGGTCAGCTTCTCCAATACGGTGATAATCATGACCTCCAACGCGGGGGCACAGCGCATAGTGGAGCCGAAGAAGCTTGGATTCGGTGCGGATGATGATCCCGAGCACGACTACAAGAAGATGAAAAACGACGTGATGGACGAGGTGAAGCGTATCTTCAAGCCAGAGTTCATCAACCGTATAGATGATATCATCGTGTTCCGCCAGCTGGGAAACGATGACATGAAGGAGATAGTGGGTCTTTTGACAAAGAAGGTCACGGACAGAGCCTCGAGCGAGCTGGGCATAACCATAAGAGTGACGCCGAAGGCCAAAGAATACATCGTGAAGAAGGGCTCGGATGTGAAGTACGGTGCGAGACCTCTGAGAAGGATGGTACAGAGCGAGATAGAGGATAAGCTCGCGGAGGAGATCCTCACAGGAAAGGTGAAGAGCGGTGATACCGTGAGTGTCACCATAAAAGATGACAAGATAATGTTCAAAGCTGTGGAAAGCCACAAAGGAGGAAAAAATGGCAGCAGAGCTCATCAGAAATGAGGCAGACGGAACTCTCAGCTTCGGAGACTATACACTCTCCGAGAAGAAAAAGCAGGAAGACTTCAAGGCGGGGGGAGTGAGCTACAAGGTCAAGACCTTCAAGGAGATCACAAGACTCGAGGGAGACGGTGAACTGGTATACGAGTCGGTGCCCGGGACCAATGTGTCCGGACTCAAGAGGACTGCTTCGGGCCTTGTATTTGAGGCTGAAGGAGGGGACGATGCCCAGATCACTGTAGGTGTAGAGCCTGAGACCAGCTATGATGTGAAGGTAGGCGGGTCGAGCATAGGTGTGATCTCATCCAACCTCGGAGGCAAGCTTTCATTCGGACTGGAGCTGCAGGATCTCGGTAAGGTAGCCGTGGAGGTAAGCAAGGCCTGAATAATGGCAAAGAGTAAGGCTGAGACAGTTTTCTTTTGCAAGAACTGCGGTTATGAATCTGCGAAGTGGCTGGGGCAGTGTCCTGCCTGCCACGAATGGAACAGTATGACAGAGGCTCCCGGGAGAGACCGAGGCGCTGCGAAGACCGGACGGGGGATCACCTCCGGCAGGGCAGCGTCACGGCCGGCTCCCGTGAGCCTCGATGCTATCGAGCTGTCTGCCGAGCAGCGGACGGGGAGCGGATCTTCCGAGTTTGACAGAGTGCTGGGGGGAGGGATAGTAAAGGGCTCCCTGGTGCTGGTGGGCGGAGACCCGGGTATAGGCAAATCCACGATACTCCTGCAGACGGCAAGGGCGATCTCACTGAAGGGCAGCGAGATCCTGTATGTATCGGGAGAGGAGTCCGAGAAGCAGATAAAGATGAGAGCCATGAGGCTCGGAGACTTCGGTACGGGGTTCAGGCTTTTCTGCGATACCTCATTGGATGATGCGGTTGACATAATTCAAGAAAGCAAGCCGGACTTTGTTATCATAGATTCCATACAGACCATGATGAATGCGGGAATAGAGTCGGCGTCGGGGTCTGTCTCGCAGGTGAGAGAGTCCACGGCCATACTCATGCGGATCGCAAAGGGCATGGGCATCACAATCTTCATAGTAGGTCATGTCACCAAGGACGGATCGGTGGCCGGTCCCAAGGTGCTGGAGCATATGGTGGATACGGTCCTCTACTTTGAGGGGGATCTGCAGGGAAGCTACAGGATACTCAGGGCGGTGAAGAACAGATTCGGGTCTACCAATGAGATCGGGGTCTTCGAGATGCGCCAGGACGGACTGAGAGAGGTGGAAAACCCTTCGGAATATATGCTCTCAGGCAGGGCGATAGGAGCGTCGGGCAATGTGGTGACCTGCGTCATCGAGGGCACCAGACCTCTGCTCATAGAGATACAGGCGCTGGTGACCGATACGAATTTCGGATTTCCCAAGAGGCAGGCCACGGGACTGGACTACAACCGGGTGAGCCTGCTGATGGCAGTGCTGGAGAAAAGGGTGGGGCTCAGGCTCTCGCAGTCGGATGCCTACGTGAACATAGCCGGAGGACTGAGGGTATCGGAACCGGCCACGGATCTGGCGGTAGTGATAGCCGTGATATCCTCCTTCAGGGATGCCCCGGTGGCCGGAGACACGGCGGCTTTCGGAGAGGTAGGACTCTCCGGTGAGGTCAGAGCCGTATCACTGTGCGAGAGAAGGGTGAACGAGGCTGCCAAGCTGGGATTCAGGAGAGTGATAGTGCCGAAGGCCAATCACAAGTCGCTGACGGATATAAAGGATATCGAAGTGATAGAGGTGGCGTCGCTGGATGATGTGATGAACATCCTGTAAAGAGGCGCGGGGTATATGACTGATACGGAAAAGAGAGAGCAGGCCGAACGGTTCGCGAAGATGGACCGCAGGCAGAAGCTTCAATATATATGGGATTATTACAAGATCCCCATAATAGCGGTGCTGGTGCTGATCCTGGCGGTGACCTCCATAGTGCGTGACAGGATGAGCCGGAAGGAGACGGTACTCTACATAGCCATGCTTGATTCCAACGCGGCGTTCGTGATGGAGAGCGATCTGCTGGACGACTTCACGGCAACGCTTGAGGGATTCGATGCCGACAGGGAGCAGATGGAGATAAATGCTGACTATGATGCGAGCGGGACCAGCCGCCCGGGGTTCGTCTTCATTGAAAAGACAGTGGCGGACTACAGTGCCGGTATCATAGATGCGACCATAGCTCCGAGAGCTGCCATAGAACAGTATGCGGAGCATCAGGCATACGGGGATCTGTCAGAAATTCTCCCGAAGGAGCTGTATGACAGGCTGTGCTCCGAGGGGTACGAGCTGATAGAGCATACCTACGAGGACCCGGCTACGGGAAAGAGATACGAATATCCGGCTGCGGTGAACATCAGTGACAGCAGGGCGATCAAAGCGGGATTCACTGATGTGGACGGGAATAAAAGAGATTATTACGATGAGGACTGCTACTATGCCATAAGTCCGGATACGGAGAACATGGATAACTGTGTGGCTTTTCTGGAATACCTTTTGGAAAAATGACCTGATGAGGAACGGAGGCAGAAGATGGACGATCTGTATGTAGAATGCATGGTGCAAAGAAAGCCCCTGCCGGCGGAGACGCTGATAAAGGGAGCGGCATGGGGGGCGGCTGCACTGTGCGTGCTGCTTGGATTCATGAATATCATTATGATGATACCGGCTGTCATCATAGCAGCGGCGGACTACTTCCTGCTTCCCAGACTGTCGGTGGAGTACGAATACCTGTATGTATCCAAGTCGCTGCAGATAGACCGGATATTCTCCAGGCAGAACCGGAGCAAGGCTGTGGAGTATGATCTGGAAAAGATGGAGATATTCGCCGCTGAGGGCGCATGGCAGCTTGATGAATACAAAAATATGAACACAACGGACAAGGACTATACGTCAGGATATCCGGACAGAGAGGTCTGGATACTGATCGTTCATAACGGGCAGAATATAGACAGGGTGCGGCTCGAGCCCAATGCGGAGCTCATTCAGGCAATGAGGACGGTGTTTCCGCGCAAAACCTTTACAAATGGTTGATTTTCATATAAACTAGTCCGAAAAGTTAAAGGCATGTTTGTATCGGTGAGGAGAGAATAATGAGCAGGATAATAGGAGACGGTATCACATTCGATGATGTACTTCTGGTTCCATCTTATTCAGAGGTCATTCCAAATCAGGTAGACATCTCTACCAATCTCACAAAGGGCATCAAACTGAATATCCCGATGATGAGCGCCGGTATGGATACGGTCACCGAGAACAGGATGGCCATAGCGATGGCGAGACAGGGCGGCATAGGTATCATCCACAAGAACATGTCGATAGAGGCTCAGGCCGATGAGGTGGATAAGGTAAAGCGCTCGGAGAACGGAGTCATCACGGATCCCTTCTCACTCTCACCGGACAATACACTCGAGGATGCCGACAATCTGATGGGCAAGTTCAGGATATCGGGTGTGCCTATCACCGAGGGCAGGAAGCTTGTCGGTATCATCACCAACAGAGATCTGAAGTTCGAGACAGATTTTTCCCAGAAGATAAGTGAAAGGATGACCAAGGAGAACCTGGTCACGGCACCCGAGGGGATCACCCTGGAGGAGGCCCGCAGGATACTTGCGGATGCAAGGAAGGAAAAGCTTCCCATCGTCGACAGGGACGGCAATCTGAAGGGACTGATCACAATAAAGGATATAGAGAAGCAGATAAAGTATCCCAACTCCGCGAAGGACGATAAGGGAAGGCTGATCTGCGGGGCAGGTGTAGGGATCACCGCTAACGTGCTGGAGAGAGTAGAGGCTCTGGTGAAGGCGAAGGTGGACTGCGTGGTGCTGGACTCGGCACATGGTCACTCCGCAAATGTCATCAGATGCGTGGAGATGATAAAGGGAGCATATCCCGATCTTCCGGTGATAGCCGGAAATGTGGCTACGGGAGAGGCTACGGAGGCACTCATCAAGGCAGGTGCCGATGCGGTCAAGGTAGGTATAGGACCGGGCTCCATCTGTACGACCAGAGTGGTGGCCGGCATAGGCGTACCTCAGGTCTCAGCCATCATGGACTGCTACGCAGCAGCGAAGAAGTACGAGGTGCCTATCATAGCCGACGGAGGTATCAAGTATTCGGGAGATATCACCAAAGCTATAGCGGCGGGAGGCTCTGTCACGATGATGGGCTCCATGTTCGCCGGATGCGATGAGGCTCCGGGCGATTTCGAGCTGTTCCAGGGAAGAAAATACAAGGTATACAGAGGCATGGGAAGCATTTCCGCCATGGAGAACGGCAGTAAGGACCGCTATTTCCAGGACGGAGCCAAGAAGCTCGTGCCCGAGGGTGTGGAAGGCCGTGTGGCATACAAGGGATCAGTGGAGGATACGGTATTCCAGCTGATCGGAGGTCTGAGATCCGGAATGGGCTACTGCGGTGCCGCAAACATCAAGGAGCTCCAGGAGAACGGCAGGTTCGTGAAGATATCCAGTGCTTCACTGAAGGAGAGCCATCCTCACGACATACATATCACAAAGGAAGCACCGAACTACGCGGTAGACGACAACTGAGATGTTACTATATATAGGCAGTGAATTCAGCAGAGCCATAAGATCAAAGGAGTTCAGAAAGTATACACTGGTAATACTGATCGTTTCCATACTCGCAAACCTGTCTATCATAGCATTCAGGGACTACGTCTACGGTACGAATGACGGTACCTACGGATATAACATCATAATGTTCGCGGGAGGTTTTTTCTGGCTTCCCTACTATGCCACCGTTTTTGTGGCAGATATGCTCTTCGGCAGGACCTATCCCGACCCTTATATCAAAGACAGAGTGACGAAGAATCTAAGGAGACGCCATATTTACACGGGCAAGCTGCTGGCTTCTCTTCTTATGATGGCACTGTTCGGTGTCCTGACTTTCGTGATCTTCATTGCGACATCCACGATCTTCCAGATGTCCACAGGATCTCTTTCGGCAGATGTGGTAAGGGACTTCGGGGTCAATGTGCTCTGTGCTCTGCCTCTGCTGATGGCAGGCGTGTCCATAGGAATGATGTGTCTCTTCTGCTTTGAGAACAAGGTGAAGGCTCTGATAGTGTTCTGGATCATCACCATAGTGATACCCAGGATCATAATGCTCCTTGGAGCCGAGCCGATCAGCATCTCATTCTTCAGGTTCGTCAAAGACGAGATACTGCTGACGCCGCAGTTCACGACGCTGCAGTTCTTCGCATCCAGAGATGTCAGGCAGATAATCATCTCGAGTGTTATATATATCATATTATCTTCTCTCATAGGGCTCGTGGTATTCAGAAGAAAGCAGATCGACAATGTACCGGCGTCCCTGGAAAGAGAGATGGACAGGAAAAGGAAGAAATGATACTTGGACGCAACAGTCAGTGCTGGTGTGGCAGCGGGCTGAAATACAAGAACTGCCATGAGGCGTTCGATGAAAAGATCGAAGAGTACAAGAGGCATGGCTACAAGGTGCCGGGGCACAATCTGATCAAGACACCCGAGCAGATAGAGAAGATAAAGAAGAGTGCGGTCATCAACAGAGCCTGTCTGGATCATGTGGCAAAGAACATAAGGGCGGGCATATCGACTCAGGAGATAGATGACTGGGTCTCAAAGATAACAAAAGATATGGGCGGGATACCCGCTACACTTGGCTATGAGGGATTCCCCAAAAGCTGCTGCACATCCATCAATTCACAGGTATGCCACGGCATACCGTCAGATGACGATATCCTCGAGGACGGAGACATCATAAACGTAGACTGTACCACGATACTGGACGGATACTATGCCGACAGCTCCCGTATGTTCATGATAGGGGATGTGGACAGTGATGCAAAGAAGCTGGTAGAGGATGTATACGAGTCGGTGAAGGTGGGGCTTGGTGCAGTGAAGCCCTGGAGGACTCTGGGAGACATGGGATCTGCCGTGAATGAGTTCTGCAAGTCCAAGGGCTATTCCGTAGTCCGTGAGATCGGGGGACATGGTGTGGGCTGTGACTTCCATGAGGAGCCATGGGTCAGCTATGTGTCGGAGCCGGGGACCGAGATGCTGATGGTACCGGGACTGATGTTTACTATCGAGCCCATGGTGAACATGGGGGGCCCTGAGATCTTCATCGACGCGGACAATGACTGGACCGTATATACGGATGATGACAGTCTGTCGGCTCAGTGGGAGGTGCAGATCGTCGTCACGGAAGAAGGGTATGAACTGATCTCCTGGTGAGACAGCTGGGACATTTTCATTTTGGCTCTGCAATCATATCAGGCCGCAGAGCAGATATACATTGTAATACGCTTGTTAATTTGTTAGATAGTTTTTGTAG
>DNLO01000115.1 GCA_003488445.1 Lachnospiraceae bacterium
CAAGTCTTGAATGCAGGAGCTCCGGAAACTTGAATATATTGTGCGTTCCGAAGATCACATCCACATTGGGATAGCTTCTTTTAAGCTTCTCTATGACTTCTTCCTCCTGCATCATGCAGCCGCACAGAGCGATGATCATATCCCTGTTCCTGCTCTTGTACTGCTTACAGACCCCGAGCCTGCCGTAGAGTCTCTTGTCCGCATTCTCCCTTACCGTGCAGGTATTGTATACCAGGATATCGGCATCCTCCTCGGATGACGCTTTGGAATATCCCATCTGCTCGAGGGCCCCGGCTATCTTCTCGGAGTCTCTTTCGTTCATCTGACACCCGAAGGTGACCACCATGTACTTCAAGTCCTCTCCCGAGATCATTGCAGCGATCTTTGAGATGTATTCCCTCTGTCTTGCAGCCTCTGCCGCATCGTTCCTTCCGTTCATATTACCTGCCGTATCTCTCCTGCCTGTTTCCTGTACTGTATATCCCTTCCTCGGTCACTATGATATCCATGTCTATATCCGTATCCTCCGCAGCGAACTCTTCCACGATCTGCGTGCTGAAAGCAGGACAGATCTTCGGTACATCCCGCATATCCTTAAGGTATCTGTCGTAATACCCTTTGCCGTGCCCTATCCTGTGACCCTTCATATCGACTCCCACACATGGTATCAGGATCAGGTCCGGTATGCCCTGTGTGTATATCCCCTTGTCCTCGGGCTCTCTGATCCCGTAGGCTCCCGTCACAAGCTCTTCAGCTGATGATATCTCTATGAATACCATCTCGCTGTCGGAGATCACCCTTGGAAGTGATACCTTCTTCCCCTCTTTAAGGGCCATGTCCGTTATCTCATCGGTATTTACTTCATCCCTGCATCCGCAATAAAGGAAAACCGTTTCCGCCATCTTCCACTCCTTCAAAGAAAAAAGCCTTTGGGCGATAAGCGCCGAGGCTTTTGCTCTGACTTCATCCGGCATGCCCTGTCTTCTTTTTGCGGCATCCCTTCTAAGCTCTGCTTTAGTCATCTGTCAGGTAATCCTCAATGAAGAAATCCTTTTTCCTGTCGGCATGAATAAAGGTGCCGACCTCCGCACCGTCCGCGATGCGGTGTAAATTGCCAAGATCGTTCGCATTGGCAATGACCATGTCGCAGCCCGATGCCGAAGCAATGTGAGCCGCAGCTATCTTCGTTGCCATGCCTCCGGTCCCGGCGAGACTTCCCGTGCTTCCCTTTGCAAAGCTGTCTATGGCATCGTCAAGCTTATAGATCTCAGGTATGAACCTTGCGTCTTTGTTGCTTCTCGGATCATCGGTATAGAGACCGTCTATGTCCGAGAGGAGTATCAAAAGATCCGCATCTATCAGAGCAGCCACAATTGCAGAAAGAGTATCGTTATCGCCGAACTCTATCTCATACGTGGCTATCGTATCGTTCTCATTCACTACGGGTATGACCCCGAGCTCCAGCAGCTCTTCGAAGGTGTTCCTTGCATTGAAGCGATTTACATTATCCACTATGGTGAACTTGGTCATGAGGATCTGGGCCGTCATCTGATTGTATTCGGAAAAGAGCTTCTGATACATCATCATAAGTCTCGCCTGGCCTATGGCTGCAGCTGCCTGCTTGAGCTTCAGCTTCTCATCGGGACCCTCGCTCCTGCCGGTACCGCTGTAATATATTCCCCTTATATTGGCAGCCTTGAGCCCTACCGAGATGGCTCCCGACGACACCAGCACCACATCCCTGCCGCCGTTGTGCAGATCCGTAAGCTCTCTGACCAGCTTCTCCAGCCTGATAAGGTCCGCTCCGCCTGTCTCCTTATGTGTGATGGACGAGGAGCCTATCTTGATCACTATGCGTTTTTTATCACTGAAATCTCTTTTCATACTGCGATATATTACCACAAACAGCTTTAGATGACATCACCGAATTTGTCCTTATACTTCGCAAGCTCCGCCTCTGCCGTATCAGCACGTCTCTTCTCGGCGTCAGCTCGTTCCTTCTCGGTGTCGGCGCGTTCCCTCTCGGCCTCGGTGTTCTTTCGTTCTATTTCCCGGCCGGCTTTCTCTCCGTCTGCATACCCCTCTTCGCGTATGGTCTGCTCGTATCCTTTTTCGTCAAACTCTGTAAGTATCATAGCCTTTGCCTCCGCGTTTATCTTCTTCAGGTAATCTACGAGATAGCCTGCCTCTATGGTGCTCTGTATAGCCCTTTCCACTGCCTCGAGCTCATCCATGCCCCGCTCTCTGTTTCTGCGTATCTCATCTATAAAGAATGCATAGCCTTTTAGTGCAGGACACCTATCCAATATCGCGCTGTTATTCCCGGCATTGATATTGATAAAATGAGCCGTCCATTCATATCCCTCTGCCGGTACCTCAAATGCCTCCGAGAGCTTCAGATCCTCTCTTTCCGGGGCTTCTTCGCTGCCGTTATATATCACATAATACTCCGGCGTTGGTATTTTTACAATTGACCTGCCGTACAGTAATCTACGCTGATCATCGTCCAGTATACCCTCCATATTTCTGGCATAATACATCAGTCCGCGAAGGGGCATATTCCGGTTCAGCGATGATTGGTGTTCCCATAACGTCAGTCTGCTGTCAAAGAGTACAGATACATCATTCTTCTGATGGAGAAAGATAACATCCTTCATTGTCACTATACTCATCTCATCAGGATTGTGGTAGTCCGTGCCGTTAATGGCATTGTACAGCGAAAGAGCATTTTCTTTATCTGAAAACAGACTGCAGAAAAGACTGTCCTTATGATTCCTTCTCAATACCAACTTCTTCAGTTTCACAATAATGTTCATGTATGGATTCCTCCTTTATCCGAAACAACAATAAGTGTCACTTCCGCCATGCCGTCATCGGATAAGGATATTTCAGATGATGAAAAAGATACTATTACAGCATCATTAGAATCCTTGTTTTTGTTCTTATATGTTTAATATTATTTCACTGGAATTATCGCTGAAACGCGTGATATCCGGTGACGTGATTTTTAGAAGTATCGTTAGGATAACGCTATCTCATCCGGATGTCAAGAAATTAGGACGGCTGCCGATGTTTTCTATGTCCTGCAGGATATGGCCTGTCTTTCTTATATCCGATCCCCGGAAATACCACTGCGATCTTTCTCATAGTCATTCTCCCCTGATATATCGCTCCGCACACTTCATCCCGTCTATGGCAGCAGACATTATACCTCCCGCATATCCCGCTCCCTCTCCCACAGGATACAGTCCCATGACGTTTATGGACTGCAGATCTTTATCGCGCAGTATACGTACGGGTGATGAGGTCCTTGCCTCTATACCGGCAAACAGTGTATCCGCTCTGTCATATCCTGTGATCCTCTTTCCGAAAGCAGGCATGGCTTCAATGATATCCCCGCATATATTATCCGGCAGGATCTGACGTATATTGCCCATTGCAAAGCTGCCTTTACATGAGGGCTGTACTGTGCCGAATGAAACAGAAGGTCTGTTTTTTATGAAGTCATCATAGGTCTGATATGGTATGTAGCCGCCGCATTCTTCATAGGCCCTTCTCTCAAGCTCTCTCTGGAATCTCATTCCTGAAAGAGCATCATTTCCGTATTCTATGAAATCAGCGGGATCCACCGTACATACTATGGCCGCATTGGAGTTTATTCCGTCCCGGGCGTTGTAGCTCATCCCGTTGACGGTAAGGTGTCCCTCCTCTGAGGAAGCATTTACCACATATCCTCCGGGACACATACAGAAAGAATACACTCCCCTGCCGTCCCTGCAGTGATAGGTCAGCCTGTAGCTCGCCTTTTCCTGTCTCATGGCCTCATCTATCATGCGTCTTTCGTGCTCTGCCCTCACACCGACTGCGAACGGTTTGACTTCCATATCTACACCTGTATCATGGAGCATTTCAAACGTATCTCTCGCAGAGTGTCCTATGCAAAGGAACAGACTGTCACATGTGATATCCTCACCTTGTTCTGTCCGGATACCGCAAAGCTGCATGCTTTTTCCCGCTTTTTCCGTATCACAAACAGATATCCCGGTCACCTTCGATTCGAAGCGGATCTCTCCCCCGAGTTTTTCTATCTCATATCTTATGGATGGTATGATCTTTCTCAGTCTGTCTGTGCCTATATGCGGATGAGAGCTTGTGAGGATGTCCTCATCTGCGCCGCACTTTACGAAGGTCTCAAGCACGAATCTCAGCCTGCCTTCACGATCCTTTATCCCTGTATTCAGCTTGCCGTCGGAGAAAGTGCCGGCTCCTCCCTCTCCGAACTGCACGTTAGACTCCGGATTAAGCAGTCCTGTACGGAAGAATTCTTCCACATCGGAGGCTCTCTTCTCCATGCTGCAGCCTCTCTCATAAATGATGGGCTTGCAGCCTGCACGTGAAAGCAGGAGTGATGCAAATATCCCCGCGGGTCCGAAGCCGCATACTACCGGCCTGTGCTCTCTCATACTGACGCCGGATATGGGATATTCATATCTTGTCTCTTCGATCAGCGATACATTCTTCAGGCCGCACCCGCGTACTGTGTTTTTCTCATCCGGGGCATCAAACGATACAGTATACACATCACATATCTCGTTTTTCTTTCTGGCATCCACGGATCTCTTCAGTACCCTGAAGTCCTGCATATCCTCAGTTTTTATCCTCAGCATATGTGCCGTCTTTTTCCTGACGTGCTCTGTATCCGCCCCTTCCGGGACCCTTATCCCGCTGACTTTTATCATGTGCTTCCTCCTGCAGCACACATGCCTGCGATATAGCCTGTAGCCCAGGCAAAGTGAAGGTTGTAGCCTCCGCATACGCCGTCTGCATCCAGGAGCTCTCCGGTTATATAGATATTCTTTTGGACTTTCAGTCTGCAGTTATCATCTATCTCAGTCAGCGCTGTTCCTCCCACAGTAGTCTGAGCTCTCGACATATCACTTATGATATCCTGTGACACTTCATATCTGTGATGCTTGACGTTATCCCTCAGGTCATTTATAAAGCTCTGTTTTCTCGTATCTATGGGATGCACCAGATAGTTTATGAGCTTCTTCGGAAAGAGCCCCACCAGTATCTCTGAGAGCTTACGCTCAGGGTATTTCCTCACCCTGTCTTCAATAAGTGTATGGAAAAGAGTGTCATCAGCCGCCGGATAATAATCAACCTCAACATATGCCTTCTCTCCGGCTCCTATCCTCCTGCAGGCGTTGCCTGAGATATCGAGGGCACATATTCCCGACAGTCCCTTATCGAAAGGCTGCAGTTCACCTGAGGAAGCTTCGATCACTTCTCCTTTTTCATTTATCAGTTTGAGAGCCGCTTCACACCTGACTCCGGTGAGAGCTGACATATCCTCTGTGAGTCTGAGAGGCGTGAGTGCGGGGTATATATCCGTCGTCACAGCCCCCAGTCCTCTGACAATGTCATATCCGGATCCGTCAGACCCCGTCTTCTTTGCGGCGCTGCCTCCACAGGAGATGATCACGGCATCATATATCCTTCCTTCAGGAAACATATCACTCTTTACAATGACAGTACCGTCACCATTTACAGCTACCGATATGTTTCTGCATCCGCAGGTGACCGGCACTCCCAGCCTTTCCAGCTCAAGCTTCAGAGCCGTCCGCACAGACTCGGCAGTATCGGTATAGGGATATATCCCTCCACGTCTTTCCCTGCATACCACTCCCAGCTCTTCAAAGAACCTGACACATTCCTTAGATCCGAAGCGTGACAGCACGGAGGATATGATCCCGTCACTGTCTGTTCCCGAATGGTAGTGCTCTCTGCTGATATCGGTATTGGTATAGTTGCATTTGCCGTTACCGGTTATGAGTATCTTGTTTGCTATACTGTCAGTATGCTCATATAAATAAACGGCCGCACCGTGACGAGCCGCCGTAATGGCTGCCGTGATCCCGGATGCGCCCGCTCCTATGACTGCTACATTTCTGCTCATCACACGATCCCCGTCCGCTTGATCATCCTCACCAGCCTCGCTCCCATCGGCATATCATACATTTCTTCTTCTCTCACGGCACCAAGCTTGATGATGCAGACCAGATACACGACCATCCCCGTCAGTCCCGGTATCACTACCTGTAACAGAGCCCCTGTAAAGAGCGACAGTATCTTCTGCAGGAAAAATACGATCACTCCCATCACTACGGAAGAAAGCCCCGGAAGTATGAAGGTACCTCTCTTCTCCTGCTTATGTCCCAGCGCATGCTTAAGAGAGAGATTGTTCAGGAAGCACATGCTGAGCGAGAAGACAACGGTGGAAATGACCACGGCATAGATCCCCAGATCCGTCTTTTCCATGAGAGCTATCAGGGCTGCAATATGCAGCAC
>DNLO01000223.1 GCA_003488445.1 Lachnospiraceae bacterium
TTCTTCTTCGGGAGGAGCATGTCGATGATGTTCGTGGATGCATCGGAGACAGCGGTGCTTGATGCCGCAGGACTGTATCTTGCAAGACTCGGTCTGTTCTACTGGGCCCTCGGCATCCTCAATGTATCCAGGATGGTGACTCAGGGGCTGGGCTTTGCAGGCCGTACCATCTTCTCGGGACTCACCGAGATGATAGCCCGTATCGTAGTGGCTTTCGTATTCGTGCCAAGATACGGATTCGATGCCATCACCTGGTCGGATCAGGTGGCATGGATCTCGGGGATCTTCTACATATTCCCCATGTGTCTAATCTGTATAAGAAGCATAGAGAAGAAGCTGAGCAGAGAATATCAGCTGGAAGCAGCGGTGGAGCTGCAGAAGAGAACCGGAGCCGGCAATGGATAATTCCGAAAGGTTCTTTTGCAATAAGGAATGCAGGTATTTCCCGTGTCATAAGGGAGTGAGCGAGGATGAGTTCAACTGCCTTTTCTGTTATTGTCCTCTTTACAGTATGGGAAGTGACTGCGGAGGTGACTATGTCATGAAGAACGGGGTCAAGTCCTGTATCGGATGTATCAGACCTCATATAGCTGCAAACTTCGATGAGATAAACGAAGCTCTGAGAAAACATAAGACAGTCGCGATACGCTCCCTTGAAAGCAGAGCGCATGATTTGGTAAAATCAGATAGCAATAAATAATATACCGGGAGGTTGTATATGGGGAAAGAAGAAAGACGCAAGAATCTGAGACACAGCTTATCCATCATGGTCTATATGACTAAGGTCGCTGACGACAGCGAAAAGATACCTGTAGAGGTATTGGATGTGTCCAGGACAGGGATAGGCTTCTATTCTCCGAAGGAGCTTGAGAACGGTACTGTGTATCAGGCTGATATCAAGATATGGACAGGTGATACCATACATGCATTCATCGAGATCGTAAGAGTGCAGCAAAAGGATGAAGGCGCCATCTACGGAGGCATATTCATAGGTATGCCCGAGGCAGACTGGTCAAGGATCAGGGTATATGAGACCTACCAGGATATGGATGGCCAGTAGGATCAGGTTCTGACCGGGAGACAGCTTTGAAGATAGGTTTTGTCAGTCTGGGTCTCATAGGAGGCTCTGTTGCCATGGCTTTAAGGGAAAACTACCCTGAGGCCCGAATAGTAGCCTACAACAGGTCAAAAGAGCCGCTGGATGCGGCCCTGTCCGACGGAGTGATAGATACGGGTGTACAGGAGATAGATGACAGCTTCTCAGGCTGCGACTATATTTTTCTCTGCGCTCCGGTAGAGACCAACATTTCATTTATACCCAGGCTTCTGCCCTATATTACGGAGGACACGGTGCTCACCGATGTGGGCTCCACAAAGGGCAATATCCATGAAGCAATGAAAAGACTTGCTCCCGATGTGCATTTCATCGGGGGACATCCAATGGCGGGCAAGGAGAAGTCCTCCTATTTCAATGCGTCGGGAGAGCTTATTGACGGATGCTATTATTTCCTGACACCTTCTGAGGCTGTAACGGATGAAGAGGTGTCTGATTTCGAGAAGCTGATATCATCCCTCGGCTGTCATCCCATCACGGTACAGCCGGACAGGCATGATTTCATAGTCGGTGCCATATCCCATGTCCCTCATATGGCAGCTTATTCCCTTGTAAAGCTGGTGCAGGACGAGGACACTCCAGAAGAGTATATGAGAGTGACCGCAGCCGGCGGCTTCAGGGATATCACGAGAGTCGCATCCTCAGACCCTACCATGTGGGAGGAGATCTGCATCGCCAACAGAGACAACATCACGAAGCTCATGGATATCTATATCGACAAGCTTCGTGAAGTAAGAGAGCATATAGCGGCAGGAGAGGGAGAGGCCCTGTATGATATCTTCAAAGGAGCCAAGGAATACAGGGACTCGATGCTGAAATAATGAGCGTATCCGTAACCAGAAGAAAAGAAGGACTGAAAGGTACATACAGGGTCCCCGGAGACAAATCCATATCTCACAGGGCCGTGATGCTGGGGGCTATAGCCGACGGCGACACTCATGTGACAGGATTTCTGAACGGGGCAGACTGCACCTCCACCATCGGCTGCTTCAACGCCATGGGGGTGGATATCGACTATGACGGCGGCACGGATGTGACGGTACATGGCGTGGGACTTTGCGGTCTGAGGGAGCCTTCGGACACTCTGGACTGCGGAAATTCAGGCACCACGACCCGTATAATATCGGGACTTCTTTCTGGACAGTCCTTTGCATCCTCTCTTACCGGCGACGATTCCATCAAAAGACGCCCCATGAAGCGTATCATAGATCCGTTAAGACTCATGGGAGCAGATATACGTTCAGTAAAGGACAACGGGTGTGCACCTCTTGCCATATCACCTTCCGTACTGCATGGTATAGAGTATCATTCTCCGGTGGCTTCGGCACAGGTGAAGTCATGTCTTCTCATGGCTGCTCTATATGCAAGGGGAGCCACTACCGTACATGAGCCTGCTTTATCCAGGGACCATACCGAGCTAATGCTGAAGGCTATGGGAGCGGATATAAAAAGAGCGGGTCTTGCCGTCACCCTCACTCCCGGAAGATCTCTGCATGCACTTGATATACATATCCCGGGAGATATCTCATCTGCAGCATATCTTATAGGGGCAGCGCTGCTGGTCCCGGAATCTGATATCATCATAGAGAACGTGGGGATCAATCCAACAAGAGACGGGATCCTGCGCGTATTTCGCGGGATGGGAGCTGATATTGAACTGGAGGGGAGTCATACCGAGGCCGGAGAGGATGTGGCTGATATCCGGGTGAGGTATTCCGACCTTCACGGTGTGAATATAGGCGGGGATATCATACCTGCCCTTATCGATGAGATCCCTCTCATAGCAGTGGTAGCAGCCTGTGCTGAGGGCACCACCGTGATAAAGGATGCAGGAGAGCTCCGTGTCAAGGAATCGGACAGGATAGCTCTCGTTACATCAAATCTCAAAGCCATGGGAGCCGATATAGAGGCTTCGGATGACGGGTTTATCATAAACGGAGGCGGAGAGTCTCTCCCCCTTCACGGGACCGGGATAGATGATGCACTGGATCACAGGATAGCCATGTCTTTTGCCATAGCGGGGCTTGTGGCTGAAGGAACGACCGTGATATCTCATCCCGAATGCGTGTCCATATCATATCCCGGCTTTTTCGATTTATTCAGGACAGTATCATAACCTGATTGAATACGGGAAATCTGTAGATTATAATCAAATGTATGAAGAGAAAGAAAGCTCTGATACTGATAAATAATTCTGCAGGGATGTCCATGGGACACAGCGAAACCTTCGCAATAGTGACGGAGTTCGCAAAAGCCGGCTACGAGCCCGTAGTATATCCCATCATACCCGGAAGTGATCTGACATCCGAGGAGCTCGTCGCAGACTACGGCAGCTCGGCAGATATCATAATGTGCGTCGGAGGAGACGGGACGCTGAATCACACCATGAGCTCCATCATGGAGCTGGATGAGAGTGTCAGGCCGCCTCTGGCCTATGTGCCATCCGGCAGCACCAATGATTTCGCCAGATGCCTGGGAGTCCCCGACATCAGGAAGAAAGCGATAAGAGCTGCGGTCAAAGGCAAAGCCTTCCGCTACGATGTAGGCCGGATGAATGACAGGTATTTCAACTATGTGGCTGCTTTCGGTGCTTTCTCGGAGATCAGCTATGACACAGACCAGGGGCTGAAGAATGTATTGGGATATGCGGCCTATGTGCTGAATGCCATCACCAGACTGCCGAAGGATCTGGGATACGGTGTCTGCATGAAGATAAAGACAGATACTGCAAGCTATGAAGGAGAATATGTCTTCGGAGCGGTATGCAATTCAGTATCGGTCGGAGGGATGAAGCTGTTTGAAAATGCGGATGTCCAGCTGGATGACGGCAGCATGGAGCTGCTTCTCATACGCTCCCCCAGGAGCCTGTCCGATCTGAATTCCGTAATTTCTTCACTGGCAACGGGCAATGTGGACAATCCGAACATATCGATACATCCTGTGAAAACAGCTGAGTTTCATTCCGACGAGGATGTATCCTGGACTCTGGACGGAGAGTACGGAGGCAGCAGCTGCGATACGGAGATATCCGTGATACAACGGGCTATGACAATTAAAATACCCTAAGAAAGGAGATCACAGAAATGCTTAATATCGATGTGAAGAGTGAAGGTAGGGAAGCAGTACTTACGCTTGGAGGAAAGCTGGATGCGAATACTGCATCAGAGCTGAAGCAGAAGCTTGAAGAGCTGCCTGAAGAGGTGAAGGATATCAGTCTCGATCTGTCCGGTCTTGCCTATACTTCCTCGGCCGGGCTCAGGCTTTTCATGCAGTATCACAATAAGCTTGGCAAAGCAGGAGGGAAGCTGGTGCTCATGCACCCCAATGAGATGATCTGTGAGATCTTCGACGATACAGGCATGACCGGCTGCCTTAATATAGAGAAATAGCATTGTTTCGGGACAACAGCACCAAAAAAGTAGGCACGATCATCAAGAGATGGCTGTTCATAGTCATCTTCGCGGCCTTTGTAATTTCCATTGCAGGCATCATTGCCGTGCAGTCTTTCTATCAGCAGTTATATTCTTTTTCTCTCATCGAAGAGGGTGTGAAGGATGTCAGCGAGGATGTGGACCAGACCTTCAGTGACTTGTTGTATGACTACACCCATGATTTTACCGAGCTGATAGAAGACAACAAATCCAACATGAAAGATCCGGCCTGGCTTTCGGATCTGGTGGATATGAACTCCGCATTCGTATCCGAGATCAATATCGTGGATAATCAGGGCTTTATCACGAACTCCTCCATGCCCGAATACATAGGCTGGGACATGAACTCCGAAGAGCAGTCGGCAGAGTTCATGTGTCTTTTGAACGGCAGGGAATACTACGAGCAGGACATGCGCGGTAATGCATATGATGAGAGTATACAGATGGTCTATGCAGGAGCGAGATTCTCTGACGGGAGCGGGTTCCTCCAACTGGGAATAAGCAAGGAAAACTATATCAGCTACCTGCAGGATACTCTGGCCTCTGAAGTGCGTAACAGACGCATAGGCGTGAAAGGCATGTATGTGATAGTCGACAGTGACCACAGGATAATCGGGAGCACCGATGATGCCTTTAACGGACATACCGTTGTCAGAACAGAGATACTCGCGAACAGGGAGGGTGAATTCAGGCGTTCCAGAATTAACCTCTTCGATCAGGACTGCTATGTGGTATCCACTCTGAAGAACGGATATTATTTCGTAGGCGGATTCCCCGTCTCGGAGGCAGGCCATTTCGGCAGGATCGACAAGATACTCATCATCACGGTGAACATTCTGATGCTTCTATGCATCTTCGGTATCCTGTCAAGACTTCTGAACACTCACGTAGTAAAGGGTATAGAGGATATAAACGATTCCCTGACAAAGATCACCGGCGGAGACCTGGATGAGAAGGCTGAGGTCACGAACTCACTTGAATTTACAGAGCTCTCCCGTGGTATTAATTCCACGGTGGACAGGCTGAAGCAGATGATAGCAGAGGCCGATGCGAGGATAGACGAGGAGCTGGCCATGGCCAACAACATACAGCAGGCCTCACTTCCGGACTGCAGCAGGGAATTCCGTGAAAATGAACGCTTCAGTCTGTATGCGAGTATGGAGACCGCCAAGACCGTAGGGGGAGATTTCTATGATTTTTACAAGCTCTCGGATGATCTTCTGGCAGTGACCATAGCCGATGTGTCCGACAAGGGCATACCTGCCGCGATGTTCATGATGCGGGCAAAGGCCGTGATGAAGCGAATGGCGGAAGAAGGCAGATCCGTAGAGGATATGGCAGCTGCAGCTAACAGAGAGCTGTGGGAGAATAATGAAGGAAACATGTTCGTCACCGTATGGACCGGCATCCTGGATCTGAGGACGGGAGTGATGAGATATGTCCATGCAGGACATACCTGCCCGGTGCTGTTCGGTATAGACGATCCGGTATTCGTGAAGCAGAAGAGGGATCTGATGCTTGGGGCCATGCCGGAGGTGACCTACCACGGACAGGAGATCAGACTGCGTCACGGAGAGGCTCTGTTCCTGTATACCGACGGAGTGACGGAGGCTGAAGAGGCAGGTGGGAAGCTGTACGGAAATGAAAGACTTACGTCCCTTCTTGCAGCGAAGGATAAAGAGCTGAAAAAAGACGGAGCAAAGGAATACTGCAGGGAGATATGCGATGCGGTGATATCGGATGTACATGAATACAGCAAAGACGTGCCCCAGTCGGACGATATCACGGTGCTGTGTCTCAAATATCGTTGATGTATCATGTGTTGCCAGAAAAGGCAGGACATTCGTATACAACTATAAAGAGCTATGATTACACCAAGGAGGTATCAAAATGAGCGAAAACACAAAGAAAAAGCTGAAAGAAGAGGAACTCGAAGGCATCGCCGGCGGTATGATATATCATAACGAAGATCTGTCTGATCCGTTACGTGATCCCAACAGAACCTGGGAGGTCATCAACAACAACAACGGAAAGGTGATGGGGCAGTTCATGACTCAGGGCGAAGCGTGTGAATTCGCAGGTCACTTCGGAAAGGATTCGTACAACAAAATGATCATCACAAAGGAAATACTGGACAACCTGCGCAAGTTCCCTCATTCCACATGATCCTGTCAGCCCTTCGCTGACTTGACTACGATGAATTCGACTCTCTCGCGGTCTATACTTACCTTGATATCACTAGCCATTGAGGTAAGTATGGACTCGCCGAGGTCTTTTTGATTGACCCCGCCTTCATTCATACTCCACTCATAGTTCTCTTTTTTGCTGAGACCTGTGGTCATCACTTCCCATATCTTGCCGGAGAAGCCCTGTATGGCCTCATTCTTTCCGGTGGATGACAGATTCAGCAGCTTCTTGTATTCATCACTTCCCACACTGGCATCGAACCGGACATGTATCCTGTATTTCAGACCGCTTCCCTCTATCCAGAAGTCAGTCTTCACATTCTCCACTATAGCCCCGACCACTCCAAGAGCCTCCTCACACATGATCTCCAGCTGCATCTTGCTGTTCTCATCCAGCCTCTGTCTTAAGGCATAGCGTTCAGCCACCTTGATAGCCTCGCCGGCATGGGCTGCAGATGCAGGGATCTTTACGGTGTTCGTACGGTAAAGACGTTTGGAGGGAAGAGTCTTTTTCTTTTCGGAGGCCGTCCGCTCATCAATTTCTTCCTTTGAGCCTTCGTATTCAACGACATTGACATAGTTGTACGGGATCTCTATTCCGTTCTCTCTGAACGCATTATTTACCCGCAGGTTGATATCCGTGATGGCTGTATAGCTGTTAGTATTCTTTGTGACCCATATGGTGGTATCCAGAAGCAGAGCACTTTCGGCAAATTTAAGAAAATATACAGGACCTGAGTCTTCCACGATCCCATTATTCTCCACGCTCAGCGTATAAGGACTCTCCACGACACAGTCCCTTATTATATCCATGGCTTTCTGTACATCGGTATCATAGCTTACGGAATACTGAAGATGGATGCCGCGCCTGTCGGGCATGCCATAGCTGGTGTTGGTGAGTATCTTGCCGTTCAGCTCACTGTTGGGGACTATTATCCTCAGGTCATCATATATCCGGATCACTATATGCCTCAGGGTGATGTCTTCCACTATGCCGGGCTCCTGTCCCTCTATGACGATCCTGTCGCCTATATCGAAAGGCTTGTGGATACTTATCAGAAATCCGCATACGATATCGGATATGGCCGGCTGCGCCGCGAAACCTACAATGGCTACCAGAAGAGCAGAGCCCTGCAGGAACATGCGTCTGATATCCATGTTGGGATTCATGACGGCGAGGATCTCCGCAAGACACATCGTGATCACGATAAGCCGCAAAAGATGAAGCAGGTATCTTTGATGCAGCTTTTTGTGCTTTTTTCTCTTTTTGCTGAGCATTATCCCTGTCACGACGGTGAAAGCGACAGCGATCACTATAAACAGTATTATGCTCTTTACATCACCAGGACTCTTCATATCATTCTCTCCGGCATCTCATGTTCAGTCAGACTGCTTCAGCCTGTACCGATGCTTTTTTTGCATAATATATGTATATCAGATAACAGTTCAGCATTCAAATCATATGCCTCTGTCTTTGTGCGGTTTGAACAAAAAAGATTTGTATACAGAGGGTTATTTTGTTAAAATATATCTGTTCGGTGCGCGCCTCCTGTATACGGGATAGCGGCTCCGGGTCATCAATCTATATAATGGAGGATCTGCTAATGAAAGTCTACACTACCGACAAGATTCGTAATGTTGCCATCCTTGGACACGGCGGAGCAGGCAAGACAAGCCTCGTCGAAGCCATGGCATTGCTCTCCGGGCTGACCACCAGGCTTGGAAAGGTCGATGACGGAAACACCATCAGCGACTTCGACAAGGAGGAGCAGAAGAGGAAGTTCTCCATTTCCACATCCGTGATACCCATCGAATGGGAAGATACAAAGATAAACATACTCGACACCCCCGGCTTCTTTGATTTCGTGGGCGAGGTGGAGGAGGCGCTCTCTGCGGCAGCTTCAGCCATCATAGTGATAAACGGCAAGGCGGGCGTGGAGCCCGGAACGAAGAGGGCATGGGATCTTTGTGAGAAATACAATATCCCCAGATACTTCTATATCTCGAACATGGATGTAGATGATGCTTCATTCAGGAAGATACTCGAGGAGCTGACGGAGCTCTACGGCAAGAAGATCGCTCCCTTCAACTTCCCTATAAGAGAGAATGAGAAATACGTAGGATACGTGAACGTCGTATCCGAAAAGGGCTTCAAATGGAATGCCCAGAACAAGGCTGAAGAATGCGATATCCCCGATTATCTTTCGGAGTATCTCACCACATACAGAGACTCCCTTATGGAGGCTGTCGCCGAGACTTCGGAGGATTTCATGGACCGTTACTTCAACGGAGAGACCTTCTCGGATGATGAGATAAGAGCCGCACTGCATATGTCGGTATGCGACGGCACCATCGTGCCTCTCTGCTGCGGATCCAACACTCTGGTGCAGGGTATATACACTCTGCTGGATGATATAGTGAAGTATCTTCCTTCTCCTCAGGGCAGGAAGTTTGCCGGCATCATGACCTCCACATCAGAGGTGTTCCAGGCAGATTACGACTTCAGCAAGCCGAAGTCAGCCTTCGTATGGAAGACACTTGTGGATCCTTATATCGGCAAATACAGCATCATCAAGGTCGCATCCGGAGTGGTGAAGGCAGGAGACGTGATGTTCAACGATTCCAGAGACCAGGAGATCAAGATCTCGAAGCTCTATATCATGTGCGGCAGCAAGACCTCAGAGATAGGCGAGCTGCACGCAGGAGATATAGGTGCTCTGTCGAAGCTGGATCTGACAAGGACGGGAGATACACTCTCCACCAAGCAGAACCCCATACATTATGCGATGATCCCGATACCTACGCCCTACAATCCCATGCGTTACAGGCCTGTGAACAAGGGTGATGTGGACAAGATATCCCAGGCTCTCGCAAAGATGTGTGCCGAGGATCTGACTCTGAAGAACATCAACGACTCCGAGAATCATCAGACTCTGCTGGTGGGAATGGGTGACCAGCATCTCGATATCGTGAAATCAAAGCTGCTCTCCGACTACAAGGTGGAGATCACTCTCAGCAAGCCCAAGGTCGCATACAGAGAGACAATAGTGGGACAGTCGGACGTAGAGGGCAAGTACAAGAAACAGACCGGCGGCCACGGCCAGTACGGTCATGTTAAGATGCGCTTCTCGCCCCTGGGGGACAACACAAAGACCTTTGAGTTCGATGAAGAGGTCGTGGGAGGAGCGGTACCGAAGAACTTCTTCCCGGCTGTGGAGAAGGGACTGGCAGATTCTGTGGACAGAGGTCCTCTTGCGGCATACCCCGTGGTAGGCGTCAAGGCAGTGCTGTACGACGGATCCTTCCACCCGGTGGATTCATCGGAGCAGTCCTTCAAGATGGCTACGAAGATGGCCTTCAAGGAAGGCTTTATGAAGGCTACACCCGTGCTGCTGGAGCCCATAATGAGCCTCAAGGTGGATGTGCCCGACAAGTACACGGGAGATGTGATGGGCGATCTGAACAAGAGGAGAGGAAGAGTGCTCGGTATGAACCCTACCGGCAACGGCAGGCAGGTGATAGAAGCCGAGATCCCCGAGGCCAATATATTCGGATACAATACCGATCTTCGCTCAATGACCGGAGGATCAGGTGATTTCTCATACGAGTTCAACCGTTACGAGCAGGCACCTTTTGATGTGCAGCAGGCCGAGATAGAGGCCAGAAAGGATAAGCTTGTCGATATTTCCGAAGAAGATTGACAGCAGGATAATAACAGCGATCGAGTACGCAGCCGTAGCAATATGCGGCTGCGTATTCGTGCTTCTGTCAGCGAGCTGGGTGAGCCCCATATTCCATGATGCATACGGGTATGATTCCTCCTGGTACAGCATGATGGGAAGGGCTATCACACAGGGGATGGTACCCTACAGGGATTACTTCGATCTCAAAGGTCCGGTATTCTTCTTTATCGAGGCTATAGGCCAGGCCTTCATCCGAGGGCGTAACGGCATATTCCTCATTGAATGTGTTGCTGCGGCAGTATCGTGTGTCTTCATCTGGAAGACCTGCCTTCTCTATGTAAGAAGATGGCAGGCCTGCATCATCCTTCTACTCACGGCACTTGTAGCCATGGGACCGTTCTGGGGCGGCAATACCTGCGAGGAATATATGCTCCCCTTCAACTATGCCTGCATCTATCTCACGCTGAAATATCTGAAGTACGGCTATTATGACGAGTATTCCGAGCCGGCTCTTGTGTTCGGGCTGTCCTTCGGGATCATGCTCCTGTCGAAGGTGACGACCTGTGCCCCCATGGCTGCCTGCGGTGTCACCGTGCTCATCGTCCTTATCAGAGCGAAGCTTGCAAGGCTCATCCCAGGCATACTCGGATATTTTGCTCTGGGCTTTGCCATCATCTTTGTCCCGGTCTGCGTGTATTTTGCCCTGAACGGAGCCTTCAATGATTTTATCTATGCGGCATTCATTTTTGCATACAAAAGGGGTACCGATTACTATGAGAAGTTCTCATATGACTGGGAAGTCAAGATGATCATATGCTACATATGCTTCCTTGTGACCCTGCTTGTCCCCGTCAAAAGGGTGAGCCGGGATATGGATTATCTCAAGATATTCGGCTTCATCCTGCCTTTTCTTACCTGGGCCGCACTTCATCTGGGCACGCCCTATGATTATTATTTCCTGCTGACGCTGCCTTCATTCATATTCATGCTCCTGCTGATCTTCATATACTGGAGCAGACCTCCCATATACGATTCGGAAGATGGTGCCATCTCCGCAACCGCTGAAGGTGGTGAGGTAAGATCACCGACGAAAAAGCAGATATGGACCAGGAAGCGCATCAGACTGCAAAGACGCATATTATGGGTGATACTCATACTCGTGGTACTGGATCATTATTATATTGATACAAAAAACAAGATCAGAGAAAACATAGAGATCTCCAAACGCACGGAAGACTCCTACGTGGAGGAGTGCAAGGCAGTATTGAGATACATTCCGAAAAACGAATGGAACGATATCTATGATCTTGAGTCCGGGATGATATTCTATGAGGTCAACCAGCTTCTGCCTGCGAACCAGTATCCGGTGAACCTGCCGTATTTCATGCATCTCAATCCTGCGATCAAGACGAATGTGATGAATTATCTCGATATCATCAAGCCTCATTACATCATCTCCGAGCAGATGGATGCCTTTGATGATGAGGATGTCAAAGCATATGTCTTCGGACATTACGTGCTCTATGAGGACGTTGGTGCCGAGGAGATCTACGTGAGAGTGGATTAGACCGGGCTTATGGATGATAAGAAGGAGCTTATGAATATCTCCGTAGGTATACTTGCCGGCGGAGAGAGCACAAGGATGGGAGAGGACAAGGCTCTCATCAGGATCGGAAATGAGCGTATCATAGACAGGCTCATATCAGAGCTGTCACCATATCATGAGATACTGATCTCCGCTGCAAAGCACGGTATTTATGATGATATGGGATACCCTGTGGTATATGACGAGCATGCACGGACAGGCCCCATAGAGGGTATACGCCGTGTTCTTTTGGAGGCAGCTTCTGAATATGTCTTTATCTGTGCCGCCGATATGCCCAATATAAACAAAGATATCGTGTCTTATCTGGCAGGGTATATCTCTTCCGACTATGACTGCTACGTAATAGCCGATGAGGATCATATCCAGCCTCTCTGTGCCATATATTCAAAGGCTGTGCTTCCTGTGATAGAAGAGCTTATGGAAGAGGGCAGATACCGTCTGAGCGATATACTGAAGAGAGTACGTACCAGATATATCTCACTGGAATATACATGCTTTGACAGGAATACAGTCCGGAACATAAACACAAGGCAGGAGCTTCTGGAGCTTAGAAAGCCCTTGATATTCTGTGTGAGCGGATACAGTGACAGCGGAAAGACAGGACTCATCGTAAAGCTCATCAATGAGTTCATAGCTGAGAAGATGACAGTCGGAGTGATAAAGCATGACGGACATGACAGCATAAAGGAGGCACCCGGAAGCGACACAGAAAGAGTGCGTGAGGCCGGAGCCATCTGCACTGCCGTATATTCCGCCGGAGAATACGCCGGGCATTTCAGTGAAGGCATCGGAGCAGCCGGGCTCATCGAGCATATGAAAAGGCTGAAGTCGCCGCCTGATGTGATAATCGTGGAAGGTCTCAAGACTTCTCACTATCCCAAGATCGAAGTGGTGAGAGAAGCTGTCTTCGACAGAAGTGTCTGTGAAGGATCGACTCTCATATGTATCTCTTCCGACTGCATATCCCCTGAAAGCGTCAGCTGCCCCGTATACGGTGCCGATGATACAAAGGGGATCTTCTTATGTCTGAAGGAGTATTTCGGCATAGGGTAAGACTACGATACAAGGTGAAAGTATGAAGCAGATAAAAACAACAGAAGCGGTCGGGCATGTGCTCTGTCATGATATCACCCAGATCATACCCGGAGTGAAGAAGGGACCGGTGTTCAGGAAAGGTCACATAGTGACTGAGGAGGATATACCGGTGCTGCTCTCGGTAGGCAAGGAGAGCCTGTATGTCTGGGAGAAGCAGCCGGGTATGCTCCATGAAGATGAGGCGGCCTGTATCCTGAAGGAAATATGCATGAAGGATCAGACGACCATGAGCGCATCCGGGCCTTCAGAGGGCAAGATCACCATAAGAGCGGCGGTGAACGGTCTGCTGAAGGTCGACAGCAGGAGACTGGAAGAGGTCAACAGTCTGGGTGAGATGATGATAGCCACTGTCCATGGCAATTTTCCTGTGAAAGAGGGAGATCAGATAGCCGGCACCCGCATCATACCTCTCGTCATAGAAGAGCGAAAGATGGACAGAGCCAGGCAGGCCGCAGGTGACACCCCGCTGCTTTCCATACTTCCCTTCAGGCAGATGAGAGCGGCTATAGTGACCACAGGCAACGAAGTGGCCTCGGGCCGGATAAATGATGCCTTCGGGCCGGTACTGAAGGAAAAGCTCCTGGAATATGATGCGGAGATCATAGGACAGAGGATACTTCCGGATGAGCCTGAGGGGATCACTGAAGCGATCAGATATTTCTCCGATAAGGGCGCAGATATAGTGCTGGTGAGCGGTGGCATGAGTGTCGATCCCGATGACAGGACTCCGAAAGCGATAAAGGATACCGGTGCCGAAGTGATATCATACGGAGCACCGGTCCTGCCGGGAGCCATGTTCATGCTCTCTTATCTAAAGCAGGATGACCGTACGGTGGCAGTCATGGGACTTCCGGGGTGCGTGATGTATGCCAGACGTACAGTCTTCGATCTGGTCCTGCCGAGGATTATGGCTGGAGAAAGACTTCAGGCTTCAGATATGTACGCATACGGTGAGGGCGGGCTATGTCTTGGATGCGACATATGCCGCTTCCCCAACTGCGGATTCGGAAAGTAGATTTTATAATACGATAACGGAGACGGAAATGAACGAGCTGACACATATCGATAAGAGCGGTAATGCGGTAATGGTGGATGTCACCGATAAGGAGGTGACATACAGGAGTGCTACGGCTTCCGGCAGGATACATATGAACCCCGAGGCGATACAGGCGGTATATGACGGCAGGATGCCCAAGGGTGACGTGCTATCCACTGCACGTATAGCCGGTATCATGGCTGCAAAGAGGACATC
>DNLO01000125.1:0-8762 GCA_003488445.1 Lachnospiraceae bacterium
GATCTCTTCGATACCATGAAGAAAAAGCTGGGAGATAAACAGGTGATAGCTGAGGATCTGGGACTTCTGACACCCTCGGTGCTCCGCCTCCTGAAAAGGACCGGCTATCCCGGCATGAAGGTGCTGCAGTTCGCCTTCTGTGCGAAGGACGAGTCTGCTTATCTGCCCCAGAACCATATCAAAAACTGTGTGATCTATACGGGAACCCACGACAACGACACGACTCTGTCATGGTACCGCGATCTGAGTGCCGCGGACCGGAGATTTGCGTCAGAGTATCTTAACATACCGGCCGGTGTGAAGGATGCGGACATACCCTGGTACTTCATAAGGAGTGCGCTGGCATCGGTGGCGGATACAGCCATAATACCAATGCAGGATGTACTGTCCCTGCCGCACAAAGCACGTATGAACACTCCCTCCACCATAGGAGGCAACTGGCAGTGGAGGATGAAGAGGGGAGCCTTCAGCAAGACAAGACAGAACAAGCTGAAAAAACTCACGGAGTTATACGGAAGAGCCAGGATATGATATACTATACGGGGGTTACGAGATATCGGGGATTTCACATACCGCTTTGAACGTGAGATAAGAGATGCCGGATAAAAGAAGACCCGTCGTAGAGATAATGACGGGGCAGTTCAGTGAGGACAGTTCCATACGTTTTTTGAATATGATGCTCGATGAGCTGAAGGGCTCCGGCATCGATGTAAGGTTCTACTTCGGAGGCGTATCGACGCTGGTACTGGAGAAGTACGATATGAGCGATATAGGTTTCGGCTGTCATCATTTTTCTCTTTATTCATACTGCAACTACGAAGCGCCGGATGCCATAGTGATGATATTCGGCAGTATCAATGTGGGCCAGAAGCAGCATATGGAGATCCATGACTTCATGAAACGTATGCCCAGGGTGCCGGTGATACTGCTGAAGGAAGATACCGAGCTGCCGGAGAATCCCGGAAGCATAAGCATCAACATGGACAACTACGATGGCATGCGAAAATGTGTGATGCATCTGCTGGATGAACACGGAGTGAAGAGACCGGGCTATGTATCCGGACCTGAGGATCACTCGGACAGCAGACTGAGACTGGCAGCATACCGCGATGCCCTCGAAGAGCGCGGCATCCCGTATGACGAGAGCATGGTAGTATACGGAGACTACGAGAGCCATGTGGATCCCGTGGTAGAAGAACTCTTTGCAGCACATCCCGATATGGATGCGGTGATCTCGGCGAACGATGCCATGGCGACTGCGGTATACAGGGTAGCAGCAAAGCACGGCAGGACGGTGGGAGAGGATCTGCTCGTTACCGGGTTTGATAATATACCGATAGCGGCACATATGAAGCCGTCCCTGACCACAGTCTATCAGGACTATGCCGGGATAGCGAAGGCTACGGCAGAAGAGCTGAAGAAGCTTTTTTCGGGAGGGGTGATCAATACCAGGCTTTTGCCTGCACAGTTCATAAAAAGATGCTCCTGCGGCTGTAATGAACATCAGAGCGTGATGCAGACGGAAGACGGAGACAGCGAAGGCAGGATACTGCTGATGGATACCTGGCTTCACGCAAGTCAGGTGCAGATGAGGTCCATGGTACTGTCTCTTATTCTGAGGGAACTGGAGTCGAGTACTTCCTCCATGAAGGACTTCTTCGCGAAACTCGCTCAGGAAATGATGCACCTGAAGATAAAAAGCTCCTTTGTATGTCTTCTGGAGGAGCCTGTTACCATGCGGGACGGTGAGATGATAGAGGCTCCCGAGACCATCAGACTCGTCATGAAGCAGTGGGGAGAAGAATGCGATTCTTATGACATGGATACGGCTCCGGAGATAGGGTACGGGCAGATGACAGAGCTCATACGACCATCGGAAGAAGCTGTATACATGACGGATTTTATACTGTTTCACGGCAGGGAACAGTACGGGGTATGGAGTGCCGAGATAGATATCAATGATGCTTTCTTCTATGAGACACTGTCTCTGGAGATAGGAAGCGCACTGTATACGCTGAGGGCATCCCTTGCGGAGCAGAAGCTGAGAAGTGATCTGGAGCTAAAGAACAAGATCCTGGACTATGCGGCAAGTCATGACCAGCTCACCGGCATACTGAACCGGACGGGGGTCATGAGCAGTATGGTCGACTACATAAGCGGGAAAAGAAAGGACGGAACATGCTGTTTCCTGGCGGTCATGGCAGATCTCGACCACCTCAAACAGATAAATGATACCTTCGGACACAATGAAGGTGACAGTGCGATACGTGCCGCAGCTGATATAATAAAAGCTGCCCTGCCGGAAGGCAGTCCTTTCGGGCGCACAGGCGGAGATGAATTTACCGCTATAATGGAGTGCAGCTCTGCTGAGGACGGAGACAGACTCAAGGCCGATATCAAAAAGGCCTGCGGAGATTATAATCTGAATTCGGGCAAGGAATACTACGTGGATCTGTCCGTGGGATACTGCCTGATGGCAGAGTATGAGGATATGCAGCATCTCATACATATCATGCAGAAGGCAGATAAGATGCTCTATGAAGAAAAGAAGTACAGAAGGGAAAGCGTAGTCCGTAAGGACGGGTAACAGACGTTTGAAGGACAAGAGTTTCATTTATTACGGATATGAGCGTGCCACCTACGAGGACTGTAAAAGTCTGATATCGGTCATGAACAGGCGGCATTTCGGCATCTTAAGCATCTGGTTCATCGTGGTCGCCGCCGTGTACCTTTTCTTTTCGTGGAACAATATGAACGGCTTTAATTCGACCTATACGCCTACTTTGTTCACATTCTTCGCGATGAGCATGGCGATGGAGATCTTCATCCGCGTATTTCCAAAACTGGCGGACAGATGGGGAAAGGTCCTGATGCATGTCATAATGCTCTTACTCATGGGATTCGGGACAGTATGCTCCTCCATACAGCCCTATATGGCAGCTACGATCTTTCTGGTGATCCTGGTCATCATAGCTCTCTCATTCATCACCAATATGGTGGATATGCTGGCTATGCTTGCGATAGGATGCACCTGCTTCCTGCTGGTATCAAACAATATAAAGCCCATATCCATATTTAAGCAGGATCTTTTCAATGTGATGGTGGTGGTGGCACTTTCCATAGTGCTCCACTATACTTTCCAACGTGCACATATACGTCAGTTCATAACCTACAGACAGAGTACGAGGATGCAGCAGGAGCTGGAGATCAAGTCCTCTTTTGACGCGCTGACTTCACTGCTGAACAGGGGACGGTTCTTCTCCATGGCAGGAGAGGTGCTGCGTCAGGAGAACGAGGACTGCATTGTGCTGGGTCTGATAGATCTGGATAAGTTCAAGCAGATAAACGACACCATGGGACATCAGATGGGAGACAAGGTCATACAGCTGGCGGGCAAGACCATACTGGATACTCTTGGAATAGAGTATGATGAGAAATGGTCCTTCCCGGAAAGGGCGATAAAGGACGGGCTCAGCTTCGCGGGGAGACTGGGCGGAGACGAGTTCGTGGTCCTGATAAGAAACCTGAAGGATGAGGATGAGATGAGAGAGGCCTTCGACAAGCTGCTGGCAACTCTCAATGATGTAAAGCTGGAAGGCATGGAAGGTATACATGCTTCTATCGGCGTGACGACTATAGGCAACGATGACAGGGACATAGACGAGGCATATACAAGAGCGGATGAGGCCCTCTACAGGTCCAAGGAAGCCGGACGCAACAGGGTGTCTCTGGACCGTGGTGATACGGAAGGCGGTGAGACGACATGAAGCTGCTGATAATAATCGGAATACTTATACTGGTATTCAGTCTGGTCTATTTCGTACTGATGATCAAAAAGAACTGGGATGTGCTGGTGGTAGACAGCAAAAGGCTCATGGCTGAATCTGCCGCATGGATATGTATGCTGCTGGTGTTGATAGTCGCGTACGGCGGGGTATATTTGTCCGGAAATACGGATATATGGACGGTGACAGCACTGACGGCAGCGGCAGTGACAGTACTTTGCGAAGGTGCGATGATATTCAGAAAAGTGAGAATGATCAAGGATCAGTGCATGGAGCTTCTGGAGACACTGATCTGTGTCATGGAGGCCGGGGATCCCAATCTGGACGGTCATTCTCTGCATGTGCACAATCTGGTGGGTGTGTTCTATGATTATCTGCCTACCAGATATCAGCAGCAGCTTAACTACGAGAATCTGAAATATGCTTCCCTGTTCCTTGATATGGGCAAGCTGGGCATACCCAGGAGCATACTGACAAAAAAAGGCAAGCTGACAAAGGAAGAAATGGAACTGATGCGAAGGCATCCTGAGATCTGCGTGAAGATAGTCGAGCCGGTTAGTTCTTTTTCGATGATATCCGACTGGATACTGTATCATCATGAAAGAGTGGACGGCAAGGGGTATCATGGACTGAAGGGCAGCGAGATACCGCTGGCAGCCAGGATGATCACTATAGCCGATACATACTCTGCCATGACGATGGACAGGACATATAAAGCCTCTATGAATTACGAGGATGCTGTGATAGAGTTAAGACAGGCTGCGGGAACACAGCTCGATGAAGAACTCGTGGGATACTTCCTGGAGATACCAAGACACAGATTGGATGAGTGTATGGTCTCGGTCCGTGCTATAATGGGCAGGTATCACGATGAGCATTTCGGGGATTGACACGAAGATAATATGACAAGGAGAAATGAAATGAAGAAGATACTGGCAGCTTTCATGGTATTTGGCCTGGCGGTGGCTGCCATGACGGGATGCGGCGGCAACAAGGCGACTATAGACACCATGGAGCTGAAGATCGGGGTGTCTACGGGAGAGGACGATCCGAGAAATATCGCGGCTAAGGAGTTTGCGGATGAGATAGCAGCGAAGACCGGCGGAAAGCTGACAGCAAAGGTATATCCTTCAGGGGAGCTCGGAGGAGACGCCGCCCTGATAGACGCTCTGGCTGCAAAATCCGGAAAAGTGGATATCGTCATAAGCGATGCTTCAAACTTCGCTACTTATGAGCCCAAGATGGGAATATCCGCACTGCCGTTCCTTTTTGATGACTTCGATACGGCATGGGCTTTCATGGACAGCGATGTAGAGGCAGAGGCTGAGGAGCCGCTGCTGAAAAAGAATATAAGGGTGCTGGCTCATTACTGCAACGGATTCAGGTGTGTGACCAATTCAAAGAAGCCGATAGAGACACCGGAAGATATGAAGGGACTGGTGATACGTACACCGGAGAATCCCATAATAATGGCTACCATGTCGGCTCTGGGAGCCAGTCCTCAGCCCTTATCGTTCTCCGAACTGTATCCGGCTCTGCAGCAGGGAATATATGATGCACAGGAGAATCCTATCCCCGTTATATACAACAACAATCTGTATGAGGTGCAGGATTATCTGTCAGTAACAAACCATATCTACTCGGGCATGTGTTTCGTGATATCCGAGGATATATGGCAGAGGATGCCCGCAGAGTATCAGGAGATCCTGAAGGAGGCCGCAAAAGGCTCGGCTGAGTCCGACAGAGAGAGCAACAGGCTCCAGACAGAGAATCTGTTGGATGAGCTCGAGAAGGCCGGCATGAAGATAAACGAGCCGGATCTGGCTCCGTTTGCTGATGTCACGGCATCGGTTATTTCCGACAATGCGTCGGTATACGGCGATCTGTATCAGAAGCTCCAGGACTGGAGAGCGGCGCACTGATACGCACAGCGGTATACCGGAGTATGGACCGGATCAAAATCATATAGTGAACGAAAAATGACAGTAAGCGGGCTCAAACGTGTAGCGGATGAGCTCGCTTCGTGCAATCCGGCGATGCGTATACACGAAAGGATCAATAAAAGGGAGGGGCACTGATATGCTAAAGGACTGGATCAAAGGAGAAAAACCCGGTGACGAAGAGATGACTGCAAGGCTTCAGAAAGCTCGTGAGCAGCTGAACGGCATGCAGATGGCCATAAAGGAAAAGAAGCTGCCGGTGCTGGTGATCTTCGACGGATGGGGAGGAGCCGGCAAGGGCAGCGTCATGGGAAAGGTGATCAAGAATCTGGACCCCAGGTTCTATAAGACCGAGACGCTGTCAAAACCCTCTGAAGATGAGCTGAGGAAACCCTTCCTGTACAGGTATTTCGTGCGGATACCGGAGGCAGGCAAGTTTTCCTTCTTCGACGGGAGCTGGATGGATGAGGTGACAAAGAACAAACTGTCTGGGAAGATTAACGGAGAGGATTACCACAGACAGCTTATATCCATCAAGCGATTTGAAAGGCAGCTTTCAGACAACGGATATCTGGTGGTGAAGTTCTTCTTCCATATCTCCAAGTCAGAGCAGAAACAGCGTCTGAAGGATCTGGCAGACAGCAAGAGCACTGCATGGAGAGTGGAGAAATGGGATCTGTGGCAGAATAAGCACTATGATAAGTGCGTGGATGTATATGATGAATATCTGGAGGCCACCAATCAGTTCATAGCACCGTGGTACTTCGTGGACTCCAAGAACCGCAAATGGGCTGAGCTGCAGGTGACGGAGCTGCTGGTGAAGAGCATAGAGATAGCTCTGCAGAATACGGGTCATGCTGCGGCCGTGCTGCAGAACACTTTCCCGCTGAAGCAGATGCCGAAGCTTGCGGATATAGCGCTGGATAAAAAGATAAGTGACGAGAAATATGACAGTGAGCTCAAGGAACTGCAGTCAAAGCTGGCGGATCTGCACAACAGGATCTACCACGCCAAGATCCCGGTGGTAGTAGCATACGAAGGCTGGGATGCCGCAGGTAAGGGCGGTAACATCAAGAGACTGACAGCCGCCCTGGATCCAAGAGGATTTGAGGTGCATCCGATAGCTTCTCCCGAGCCTCACGAGAAGAACAGACACTATCTGTGGAGATTCTGGACAAGACTCCCCAAGGACGGACATATAGCCATATTTGACCGTACATGGTACGGAAGGGTGATGGTAGAGCGCCTGGAGGGCTTCTGCTCGGAGAATGACTGGCAGCGTGCCTACAACGAGATAAATGAGTTTGAAAAGGAACTGGATGACTGGGGAGCCGTCATAGTGAAGTTCTGGGTGCAGATAGATAAAGATACGCAGCTGGCTCGCTTTACCGACAGGCAGAATACGCCGGAGAAGCAATGGAAGATCACAGATGAGGACTGGAGAAACCGGGAGAAGTGGGATCTGTATGAGACAGCTGTGAACGAGATGATACAGAAGACCAGCACCGAATATGCTCCGTGGCATATCCTGGAGTCAAACGACAAGCACTACGCCAGGATAAAAGCACTGAAAACGGTGACAGACGAGATAGAAAAGAAACTGAAAAAGTAAGAGAGATGAACAAGGAGGCGGCAATTGAGCAAGGCAAAGATAGCTTTTTTTGATGCGAAGGACTACGACACAGCATCTTTTGACGAGGCAAATAAGGACGGAAAGTTCACTATCAAGTATTTCGATACGAAGCTCACCAAGGATACGGTAAAGCTCGCAAAGGGCTATGATGCGGTATGTGTCTTCGTGAACGACACCGTGGACAAGAAGGTGATAGATGCTCTGGTGAAGAAGGGCGTGAAGCTGGTGGCGCTCAGGTGCGCGGGCTTCAATAACGTCAACGTGAAGCATGCGGAGGGAAAGATCGGAGTGGTGAGAGTGCCCGCCTACTCGCCCTATGCGGTGGCAGAGCACGCGATGTCTCTGCTTCTCACCTCAATACGTCGCATACACAAGGCATATATCAGGACAAAGGATTTCAACTTCAGCCTGAACGGTCTGATGGGCTTCGACCTCCACGGCAAGACCGTGGGAGTGGTAGGCACCGGCAAGATAGGCCGGGTCTTCATAGATATCTGCAGGGGCTTTGGCATGAAGGTGATAGCGTATGACAAGTTCCCGGCGAAGGATGCGGGCATAGAGTATGTGGAGCTGGATGAGATATGGAAGAGGAGCGATATCATTTCCTTCCACTGTCCGCTGACGGATGAGACCTATCATATGGTGGATGCAAAGAGTATCAAGGCCATGAAGAAGGGCGTGGTGATAGTCAACACCTCAAGGGGAGCGCTGATCGATGCCGAGGCTCTGCTGAAGGGGATCAGGAGCCGTCAGATAGGGGCGGCCTGCCTGGATGTGTATGAGGAGGAGGCGGATGTATTCTTCGAGGATCGCTCGGGACATATCTTCGAGGATGATACTCTGGCAAGGCTCATATCCATGCCCAACGTGATAGTGACATCACATCAGGCCTTCCTTACAAAGGAGGCCCTCACGAATATCGCAAATACCACTCTGACCAATATCAGTGATTATCTGGATACGGGCAGGTGCGATAACGAGGTCAGGGGAAAATAACCCCGATAAACTATGAACATACTGCTGGTGCATTGCAGATACAGGATAGCAGGCGGTGAGGATGAGGTCGCAGCAGGCGACAGAAGGCTCCTGGAGAAGATGGGGCATACCGTGCATACCCTGTACAGATCCAATGAAGAGCTGGACGGTATGGGAGCCATCGGGAGACTGCGGAGCACCCTCGGATACGTGTATTCCGCATCGGCCGGAAAAGAATATGTGAAGCTGATACGGGAGAGGTCCATAGATGCGGTCTGGGTGCACAATACCCTGTGGATGATCGGAGGTGCCATCTATGAAGCGGCGGCGGAGTGCGGTGTGCCGGTGATACAGACGGTGCACAACTACCGTATGCTCTGTCCCTGCGGGACGATGTACAGGAACGGAAAGATCTGCAGGGAATGCCTT
>DNLO01000125.1:8842-9191 GCA_003488445.1 Lachnospiraceae bacterium
CACCGGTGCTACAGGGGGAGCGGGATACTGAGCCTTGTCCTGACGCTTGCAATGATGAGACAGCGCAGATCCGGGATATACAGGGATATGCGGTTCGTATGTCTGACAGATCTGCAGAAGAAAATGCTGCTGGAGGCGGACATAGGGATAAGAGATGATAGGGTTTACATAAAGTGCAATCATTGTGAGACTCCAATGAGATGGATACCCTATGATGAAAGGAAGAACTGCTTCGTCTATGCCGGGAGGCTGGCGGAAAACAAAGGGATCAGAGAGCTGCTGGATGCATGGAGAAGACTTGAGAAGGAAGTTTACATAAATCGCCCAGAGAACTGCCCGCAACTTGTGA
>DNLO01000015.1 GCA_003488445.1 Lachnospiraceae bacterium
CATGTCTCCCGGCGAAGATCTCCTCTGCCTCATCCATGAGATAGAATATCTTCACTTCATTCCCCGCCTGCTTCACCGCATGGATGTACGCAGCCGCAGAGTGGATATTGTCCGTCTGCCCGAATGCCCTGATCGTCTCCGGCAGATCCTCAAACGACCTGATACGTGTGATGCCGTCGATGAGCGAGAACGGCACGTCACCGAAGACTATACTCTTCTTTCCCATCAGAGCCGCCTCGTATGCCGCAGTACCGGTGATGGTGACCACGCCCTTCGCATTGGTGATCCAGGGCTTCGGATCCTTATAGTAGTTGAGCTGTACCACGCGCACATTCGGAAGCTCGGCCGCTTTCCTGTAGAAGGAAAGATCCCTCTCGCCCAGCATGGCCTGATGCTCCTTCACATAGAGCTTCCAGCCCACGGGCAGTGCCTTGGACACCTGCTCGATGAGGTTCAGCTCGTCCACGTAGAACGAAGCCTTGACGAAGACCGACGACTCCGGGATCAGATGCAGCGGCATATATACATAGTCTTCACCCTCTACGGGCGGTTCGAAGTAGTCGTTGGGGACAAGCAGCTTCCTCTTTATCCTCTCCACATCCAGATAATACTTCAGATACGGCTTCGTAGGGGCATAGAGCATCCCCGATATCTTCTTTCTCGCGGCGTTCTTTGCCGTATGATCCTGATTCCAGAAGTAGTTCCACTTGCCCAGCATTATCTTCATGGACTTGATGAGGGGAGTCCTCTCGTACTGGCTCGTGACAGTCCCGGCGAACTCCTTGTTCATGATGGAGGTCTTTTCCCGGAAATCCCTGATGTACGCATACTCTTCACTCATATCCGCTTCGGTCAGCTTCAGGGCGTCCTCGTAGAGGCTTCTGAAGTAAGGATCTATCCCGTAGGAGTTCTGAAAGCTGGGATATTTGTAGAAGCCATACTTGCTGTATTCTATGGTCTCATAGGGGATCCCCCTCTTATATGCCACCTCCGTGAGCACCGTCCTCTGCAGCTCGGCATTGTCCGTATCCAGTATCAGGTCCGGCCTGAAATCATCCAGTATCCTTATGCAGTTCCTGTAGTTGAGCTCCAGCCAGTACTTGTTCTCCGCATCGGAGGTCAGGGGCCAGTACTTCCTGTAGTGATAATGCCTGGTATTCTCCTGGCTCGCCATCAGCTGCAGCCCCAGCGGCTTGAAATGGGTATACTCCCTCTCCAGCATCTTCAGATATTCCATATCCGACGGATCCTCTCCGCTGCCGATGCCCTTCGCGAACTCATCGCAAATCCCGGACACATCGTAAAGCTTTACATCCGGTAGGTTCTCACGCCATTCGAATATGGTATGTTCATTGTAATAACATTTGTTATAGGTGCATTCGGACGACATGATATAGAATGCCGCCACCTCGTTGCTCTCCTTCAGCTCCCTTGCAAGGAACCACAGCGGCTTCGAGTACGTCTCACGGCACACGAAGAGTATTCTCTTTCCATACAGATTCGGGTATTTTTTTTCAGTAAACATACCCTAGTATCTTACCATATCTGCACCACAAAATACAGTGGGAAGTCAGTGGGGACGGTTCTCGTTGACTTATTTTTTGATTCTCAGCTACCGATCCGTGGCCGCCGGCTACGGAAGTCAAAGGGGACGGTTCTCTCTGACCCCTTTTCAGGAGTCAAGGAGAACCGTCCCCATTGACTTCACGGCTTCAAGATATGCGTACCCCTCGCAGGTATCCGCCTCCAGCATTGCCCCCTCGCCCCATTCATTCCAGGCATTGATAAAGACATAGCTGTCGGCAGGGATCTTTTCGTTTAGTTTACATAAAGCATCTTTGAACTTCTCCGGTGATGCTCCCGTATATACCAGTCCCTTGTAGCCGCGCCTGGGTGTATTGTCCCATCTTGCGATGATACCCGGATATTCGTTCTTCCCGTATTCCCTGCTCAGTATAGCCTCGTATATCCGGCCTATGGGTATCCTGCGCTCCAGTACCTCTTTGTGAAAGATCCTGTTATATCCCTGTCTCGCAGCAGTCGAGATGTTGTAGAGCAGCCTTCCCGATGCCTTAAAGCCCTGCTTCAGGGAATATCCCGGCTCGAAGTAATAATATGCATCGCAGATCCCGCGCTCGTCCCGTCCCTGGGCAGTCCGTCCGCCGACGAGGTATATCCCCGGAAGACCTGCTTCCTTCGCCCATCCGTCGAAGCACTCCCTCATCCTGCCAAGCTCCGCTATATCATACGTGCGGTAGATGCAGAGCATGGGCCTGCCGTCCTGCTTTAAGTACCGCTCATCCAGAAAGAAGGGCAGCAGATAATCGAAATGCGCCCTCCACTCGTCTTCTTTCCCGTATTCCTGCCTGATGAGCACATCCTCCATGCGCCCGTACCATGCCCTGGTCCAGGTCTCGTTGGCCCAGCAGAAGCAGTATCTCGTATCTATCTCCGGATGTGAGAGGAGTATCTCAGCCGGACGCTCCATCAGCTTATGTCCGGTGAAGTAGTAATGATAAAAGACAAACCCGTATATGCCGTACTTATTAGCGAGCTCCGCCTGAGCCTTAAGAGTCCTGCCGGTCTCATCGGACAGGTCGTAATACACGCCGTCTGCGGGGACTCTCGGCTGCTGATG
>DNLO01000190.1 GCA_003488445.1 Lachnospiraceae bacterium
ACGAGAGCCTACGGAGGCTTCGACGTGGGAGTGAGGAAGTCGCGACCCATAGCCATCGCCCTTTCGCTCGCACTGATCCTGGATGATATAGTGACCTATATCGTACTTATCATCATGAATACCAATGAGGCGAACGGCAACAGAGTGGTCTTCATCTCATTCGGTTTTCTGCTCCTCTCCATGGTGATCCAGGTGGTCATCATATCGGTCTTCACCAGGGTCGGAAACGCCTTCTATTTTTATGTAAACCCCCCGGAAAAGACGCTTATCGTGGTCGGAGAGGCTTCCGAAGCGGAAAAAGTGAGAGAAGCCGTCTCTATATTTGGTATGCGATATGAGATATACGACACAGTAGTGAAGGACGAACACAATATAGCGGATAAGATAAAAAATGCCGATTCTGTCTTTTTTTACGACGTCTCGAAGGAGAGTCTGGAGCGTCTGACAGAGCTCTGTTACGGCGAAAGGACGTCGGTTTACATAAATCCAAGTATCACGGACATACTTTTGCACTCGGGAAAAGAGGTGTTCTTTTCCGATCTTCCGTTCTATCATACCGAGGCCAGACACATGACTTTCGAGCAGAGGGTGATCAAGAGGATGGGGGATATAGTGATATCTCTCCTGGGACTCATCATCACCTCGCCTCTCTTTCTCATCGCCGCCTGTGCCATCAGGCGCGAGGACGGAGGGAGCGTCTTCTTCAGACAGGACAGGGCGACAGTGGGGGGAAAGGTCTTTCGCATCATCAAGTTCCGTACCATGAAGGAGAATAACGGCGAGGAGTTCTCTGTCACCAAGGACGACGACAGGATCACGAATACCGGCAGGTGGCTCCGCAAATACCGTATAGACGAGCTGCCTCAGCTCATCAACATACTGATGGGGGATATGAGCCTCGTGGGGCCAAGACCCGAGATGATGAAGAATGTGGAAGAATACACCGCGGATCTGCCGGAGTTTCGCTACAGGCTCAGGATGAAGGCGGGGCTTACAGGCTATGCCCAGGTGATGGGCAAGTACAATACCACGAGCCGGGACAAGCTGATGCTTGACCTGATGTATATAGAGAACTTCAGTATAGCTGCCGATGTCAGGATACTGCTCCAGACCATGACGGTTCTCTTTTCGGCCGATGAATCTACGGAGGGGTTCGATGGGAACAGGTCCTGAGAACGTCAGGGTTTCGATCATCACCATAGCCCTGAACGCCGGAGATACCATAGCGCAGACCTTCGAAGCCATGCTGGCGCAGACCTACAGGGGACCGATAGAGTATATATTAAAGGACGGCGGCTCCACGGACGCGACACTTAAGGTGGCGGAGGAGTACAGGGAAAGGTTTGAGGCCAGAAATATAGAGTTCAGGGTGTTCAGCGAGCCGGACAAGGGCATCTACGATGCCATGAACAGGGGAATAGACCTGACTACAGGGGAGATAGTCGGTATGATAAATGCCGACGACAGATACGAGCCCGGATGTATCGAGGCTGTGGTGAAGAAGTACAACGAGACCGGCTTTGACCTCTGCTTCGGCAATCTCAGGATAGTGATGCCCTCGGGCAAGTCCTTCGTGAAGAAGGCCAGATACCGCAGGTACACCACCTCCAGGGACTGGAACCACCCGACACAGTTCGTGAAGCGCAGTGTGTACGACAGGTTCCGCTTCAGGTGCCTCAATATCTCGGACGATATGGATCTGTATTTTGCCGTGAAGAAGACGGACGCGAAGATAGTGGTGATAGATGAGGTGCTGGCGGACTTTACCATAGGAGGAGTATCCACGAAGATACCCGCCAGACAGATACCCGAGAGGATACACAGGCGCTATATGGTATACAGGATCAACGGCTACAGCAGAGCCTATATCATAGAGTGTGTGGCCTTCGAGCTTGTAAAGTACCTCGGAGCGAGGTTCGGATGAATATGATAAAAACACTGGTATTGATATCCAACTATTTCAACCACCATCAAAAGGCCTTCTGCGACGAGATGTATACACATCTCGGAGAAGGCTTTAAGTTCGTGGAGACCATGCCCATGGAGGACTTCAGGTCGAAGATGGGCTGGGGGAAGGAAGGGATACCCCCCTACGTGCTGAAGACGCATCTTAGCGGGGAGAATGACAGGCAGGCATATGAGCTGGCAGAGAAGGCGGATGTGGTCATAATGGGGACGGCTCCGGAGGGATACGTGAAGAAGAGACTGGATCTCGACAGGCTCACCTTCCGTCTGTCGGAGAGGGCGCTGAAGGAGGGAAGATGGAAGATCTTCGTTCCCTATCTTGCGAAGAAGTTCTATATCAACCATATCTCCAGAAAAAAGAACAAGTCACTCTACTGCTTGTGTGCAGGTGCATTTGTGGCTTCTGATTTTGAATTTCTGCTGGGGTCATACAGAGACAGGTGCTATAAGTTCGGATATTTCCCGTATCCGGAGGCTCTGAGCTGGGAAGAGCTGACTGCACAGAAAAGGCAAAATGACAAAACGCGGATCCTCTGGTGCGG
>DNLO01000094.1 GCA_003488445.1 Lachnospiraceae bacterium
GCGCTCATAACGCGGGCGTAAGACAGCCACCGGCTGTCTTACCAGTCAGAGTCCCAGCTGCCGGAGTCCCAACCGGAATCCCAGTCATCAGAGGAGCCCCAGTCACTGGAGTCCCAGCTGAAATCGCTGTCGTCGTCCCAGTCAGAATCGATGGTCTGTCTGTTGTATTCGTTCAGATCATCATAATAATCGTCTCTGTGGTTTTCGAGTTCCGACGGCACATCATAGGTCTCACTGTAGTCGCCGGTGCTGTCGTCGTATGAGTACCAGGAACCGTCATTGTAGTAGTACTCGTTACCGTTGTAGTTGTAGTAGCTTCCACTGTTCCCGGAGGATTTACTGCCCATGCCGGAAAAGACCACTGCCAGAACGATGATTATGATGGCGATCCAGGTAATGGCCTTGACCAGGTTGAAGCCGGAGCTGTCTGCACTTTTGGACGCAGAAGGTCCGCTGTGTATGGCCCCCTTTGAGGCACGGTATGCCTTGTAATCTCCTATCTGCTCTTTGAGCTTCTGGTAGATCTCGTTTACAGCATAGCCCTCATCATGACCGTGGTAGCGGACAGACCGGGTGCCGTCTGATTTGTTTTTGTAGACGACATACTCTTTGTTCTGCTCGTCGTAATAAATCCCGAAGGCCTGCGGACCGGTATAGTTTTCGCCGATATGGAACTTGAACTTGTCCAACGGGATCTGCTTTTCGGCACAGAAAGCTTTCAGCTCTTCTATAGTACGGGGCACACCGGTAGCTTCTCTTTTGATATGCTCGTTGGGTGCCCCGCAGTTAGGACAGGTCTCCAGTGCTTCGTCTATGTAGCTTCCGCAAAAATCACATTTAACCTGCATGGATCGTATTATTTCTGAATATCGTTATCGTCAAAAGGATCGCCGCATTCAGGACAGAACTTCGGAGGGTTCATGGGATCCTCGGGCTCCCATCCGCACTTGTCACATTTGTAAAGAGGTGCGCCCTCAGGCTTCTTCTCGCCGCATTCCTGGCAGAACTTACCCTGATTGATCTTGTGGCACTTGGGGCATTCCCAGCCCTTCTCTTCGTTGGGCTTCGGTGCACCGCATTCGGTACAGAACTTGCCGGTGACTACCTTGTGGCAATTCGGGCACTCCCAGGAGTCGGCTGCAGGAGCTGCTGCGCCGGCGGGTGCTGCTGCGGGAGCTGATGCCTGCTGGGCGGCTCCCATACTATAGAGCTGACCTGCGTTCATTCCGCCTGCCTGAGCAGCCATATTCATTCCGGCGAATGCCATCATGGGTCCTGCGTTCGGATTGGAAGCAGCATTCTTCATAGCCTCTGCCTGTGCGGAGGTGAGGTTTGCAGCTGCCATGGTAGGATCCTTGTATACAGCTGTAGCCTGCATCTGCTTGATCATCTTCTGATCTTCTTCGGATGCGGTAGCAGAGTTGATCGTGACGTTCACTACCTCTATGCCGTATTCATCGCCCCAAGAAGAGAGCAGCTCATCGTGCAGAGCCTGTGTCAGCTCTTTTGTATGAGCGGGTATCTCAGAGTATCTGACTCCCTGGGCGGATATCTTGGCAAAAGCGGGCTGAAGAGCGGTGATGAGCTCAGACTTGAGCTGATCATCGATCTGATTCCTCATGAACGTATCTGTCACATTTCCGGCTATCTTCTTGTAAAGGAGCACGGGATCGGATACGTGGTAAGTGTACAGGCCGTTGCACTTGATGGAAATATCCACATCCAGACCGATATTCTTGTCGATCACCCTGAAAGGAACGGGCTCGGGTGTGCCGTATTTATTACCAAGGATCTCTTTGGTGTTTACAAAGTATACTCTCTGATCCTTGCCGGTATCTCCACCGAAGGTGAACCTTCTGCCGAAGGTCTTGAAGCTGTCTTTAACGCCCTTGCCGAGGCCGCCGCAGAAGATGGAAGGCTCGGTAGATTTGTCATAGGTGTATTCTCCGGCTTCGGAGCAGAGATCTACGATGGCGCCCTGCTCTACGATTATCATGCACTGACCTTCGTTTACCGCTATCACGGATCCGTTCGATATGATGTTGTCGGACCCTTTCGTGTTGCTTGACTTGGAGCTGGTACGCTTCTGACCTTTTACGATCAGAACATCCGAGTCAATGGAGTCGCAGTAGAAATACTCTTTCCACTGATCTGCGAGTACAGTACTGCCTGCTGCGAGAGCTGCTTTAATTAGTCCCATTTTGTATCCTTCCCTTTCTGTCAAAAGTTATTAAAAATACAGTAAATAGTATATCACTATGAATTGTATCTTGAAACAGACAAATGATAGAATGATTACCATGAACTATATTGTAATGGACCTGGAATGGAATATGGGAAGCCGCAAGGAAGAGCTGAAGATGATGCCCTTTGAGATCATAGAGATCGGAGCGGTGAAGCTGGATGATGACATGAATGAAACCGGAAGGTTTTCCAGACTCATCCGGCCGAGGGTATACCGCAACATGCATCGTATCAACGGCAGTATAGTCCATATTTCAGACAGGGATCTGAAGGATGCAGAGAGTTTTGAGGAAGTATATTCGGCTTTTCTGGTCTTCTGCAAAGAGTCGACATCCGATGAAGGAGAGTATATCTTCTGCACCTGGGGAGATTCGGATCTTACCGAGCTGCAGAGAAACATCAATTATTTCGACTGTCTGCCATTGGGAGACGGTCCCATAGAATATCTGGATGTACAGAAACTGTTCGGATACAACTGCGGAGAGCCAAAGAACAGAGTGTCTCTGGAAAAGGCGGTGGACAGTCTTTCCATACCCGAGACAGATGGCTTTCACAGGGCAGTCAACGATGCGTCATATACTGCAGAGGTGCTGAAGCATGTCGATAAGATCAATCTTAAATATACCTCTTTCAACACCTATCATACCCCTGCTTCCCGGGAGGAGGAGATCACCAGGGATTACGGAAGATACGTGAAGCAGATCTCCAGAGCATACGGGGATAAGAGTACTCTGCTGAAGGACCGGTGGCAGAAGAAGCTCTTTTGTCCGAAATGCGGAAAGGAGCTGACAAAGGTGATCTCATGGTTCACTCTGAACGGAAAGCATTATCTGGCGGCAGGCAGATGCAGTGATCATGGCTATGTCAGATCCAAGCTCCGGATAAAAAAGGATGAGGTCCGGGACGGGGTATATGCCGTAAGAACGACCAGGGTGACAGATACCGAGGGTATGAATGAGATGTGGAACAAATACAGAAAATCGGAAACTCAGAAATCCACGTCGTCAAAATCCGAATGATACCTTTTTCGTCTTCTTTTGATGCTCATGCGACGTGACAGGGCATTCCCGAAGTTATAGGTCCTGATGACATGGATGGTGAGTATGATAAAGGAAAGTGCACCTGCAATGATCAGGACGTATGGAATGATCTCTTTTATATTGATATAAGTAACATTTCCGTCATCCGACATATCTGCCAGGGCAGAGCCAAGGTGAGCGCTGTCTGAGGCAGCATCCATTTTCAGCCGGGTCATACCCACATAATCATCATCCAGCTTGTATATTATATCTGCGAGAGCTTCGGGATCAGAGGGGTCTTCATTATATTCCAGGTGGGAATCCAGCCTGGAAAAGGGTATGCCCTCCGGCAGTATCACGTATCCGTGGGGATCCATGGAAATAAAAGACTGCGTGTCACCGAAGATCTGGTCAGGGATCTGAAAGAAGACGGCCTCGTTCATGTTATAGGAGTCGTCCTGTTTGGCGATGTTTACCCGCGAATAATGAGAAAATCCAAAGTCAAACAGGGCACGGGTATCCGGGTAGTTTTTTTCTGCTTCATCCTTCATGACTACACAGATCAAAGACATCCCTCCCGATTCTGCTACTGTCACAAGAGTGGCACCTGCGGCCATGGTATACCCGGTCTTGCCCCAGATGACGGGATCGTATGCATATGACAGACCCGGGTACATCTTGTGGTGGTTCAGCAGGTGTATCTCGTCCGGCTGGGTCGGAGTCACGGCGACATCGTAGTCCCTCATCGAAGCGAGACGGCGGCAGGTATCATTGTCGTTGAAAGCTTTTGCGATGAGCGCCATGTCATGCGGAGAGACGTAATGATCCTCATCCGGGAGTCCGTTCGCATTCACGAAGTGGGTATGTGTACAGCCAAGCTCTTCTGCTCTTTTGTTCATCAGATCAACGAAGTCTTCTATCGAGCCGCTGACGTGCTCGGCTATGGCAGATGCGGCCTCGTTGGCCGATGCCAGCATCACACAAAGTATGGCTTCTTCCATGGGTATGGCCTGTCCCACATCGAGACCGACATTCGATGAAGCGCGGTCTATCCCGAAAACAGCCTTGTCGGAAAGAGTGACAGTGTCGGAAAGAGAACTGTTCTCCACTGCAAGGAGACAGGTCATTATCTTGGTAATGGATGCGGGGAAATAGGGCTGATCCATATTTTTCTGATATAGTATCACTCCCTCGTTCGCATCCATAAGGATGGCACCTTCCGCTATTATCTGAGGAGCGGAGATGTCGCCCAGTGTCTTCACGGCTGATGCCGTGTGCTGAGCGGCATTTTCCGATATCTCCTCCGTGTCCGCTGCTGTATCTTCGGCGGCGAAGGCGCACACCGGGAGAGTCTGCAGCAGGAGCAGAGCCGTCATGAAGGATATCCCGATCCTTTGTATAAAAGAGGCAGTTGTTTTCATACGGGAATAATTTTACACTAAATAAAGATTTATGGCATCAGTTTAATAAGGATGGACAGTATGAGATTGAGGCATATACCGGGAGCCGAAGAGGAGATCGCATCCAGCAGATGGGTGTACCGGTCTCCGGAAGAAGTGAAGCAGGATCTTCCATCTCCTCTGTATCTGGAGATAGGTATGGGGAAGGGTGGATTCATCATTGAGAGTGCAAAGGCACATCCGGATATCTGCTACATAGGAATAGAGATGTATGAAAGCGTGATGATAAAGGCCACCAGGCGGCTGGACAGGATGGAGGAGGATGAGAGGCCTTCTAATCTGCATTTCATACGTATGGACGCAAGAGATATAGGTGATTTTTTTCCCGAATGCAGTGTCGACCGGATCTATCTGAACTTTTCCGATCCCTGGCCGAAGACGAGACATGCGCAGAGACGACTGGAATCAGAGCAGTTCCTCCGACGGTTTTATCCCATACTGAAGCCCGGTGCCCTGATAGAGTTCAAGACGGATAACAGGGAACTCTTTGATTTTGCCCTGACGGAGTATGATAAGGCCGGGTTCTCTCTGGTCTTTTCCACGTATGATCTGCATGCCGATGCGGAGGCAATGAAGGACAATATCATGACGGAATACGAGAAGAAGTTTTCCGCGAAGGGGAACAGGATTTGCAAGTATATCATAAAAAGATAAAATAGAGCCATGTCTGACTCGAGTATCACAAAAAAGGCTCTCGCGGATGCCCTGAAGAAGCTGATGAAAAAAGAAGGATTTGACAGGGTGTCCGTCTCGGATATATGCAATTCATGCGGCATGAACCGTAAAAGCTTCTATTATCATTTCAGAGACAAATATGACCTCGTGAACTGGGTGTTCTACGAGGATCTGATAGACAGACTTTCGGTGGCAGATTACGAAAACGGCTGGGATATGCTGTACGATATCTGCAGTAAGTTCTATGAAGACAGGGTCTTCTATGCCGAAGCCTTTCGGATAGAGGGACAGGATTCTTTTCGCAGCTATGTGCTGGAGACTTTACGTCCGATGGCTTCTTTTTTTCTGGAGGGGATCTTTCCCGACAGGGGTGAGGAGGACTATTTCTTCAGGTATTTCGGAGAGGCCGGTCTTTTTGCGGTAATGTGCTGGCTTCGGGATGATGAAGGTATGACACCGGAAGAGTTTGTGGAGAACCTGAGAAAGGTTTTTTGCAGACTGGCAGCTGCGGTCACTGAGGAGAAGAGATAAGGGGAGCCGTCTTCTCTATCGCGGAGATGATACCGGATGTCTTTACATTTAAGCCGGTATCCTCGGGGTAGCTGATGCTTCCGTCAGCGGAGATCTCCAGCAGATAGGGCTTGTCCGTATCATATATCATGTTTTCCACCCGTCGGATATCCGCATATACATCCCATATCAGGATCGGATAATCCTGATCCATTCTTGTCTTCTTCGCCAGAGCGCCGCCGAGGCCCCTGTGATCGTCTTTTTGAAAAAGGAAAATAAAAGCACTCTCAAAGGACAGCCAGTGGTCCACCATGTCGATAAGATGATCCGTTTCTCCAGCGGAGTAATGATAGTGAATGACGTACAGTGCCCGGTTCTTCTTCAGCATACGGCAGACAGAGCCGGCATCCGGGGTATCGATGTTTACGGAGATCACTGTATTCTCACATTGTTTGATGAGCAGCACCTCCTGAAGGGAGATCTGCCCGTCCTCGGGAAAAAGGAAGAAAACACATTCTTTATGTGCTCTTAATTCGTCTATGAGATCCCTGTCATCCGGTGTAATGTGTTCGGGGATGATGACGAAGGTATTGATCCCAAGAGGAGTCACGGCATCTATCATATCCGACAGATCAGAAGCAGTAAGTGCAGAGGGAAGAGATGTATCGTAATGTATGATAAGGACCCATGGCAGGAGAAACCCCAGGTCTTCAGATGATCTGCGCATGAGTCTGGCACCGTAGGTCCAGCTGTCATAGCCGATGTTGAGACCGAAGTTTTTGATCATCCTGTGATCCACCGATCCAAGAAAATCCTCCAGCATTTTATAGTACGGGCTGTCATCCTTTCTCAGCAGATTGGTGATGTGCGAAAAGGAAAGCTTCTGAAACTTCCCGGTGGAGAACTGTTTGCCCAGATCCGCGAGTCTGCGGAGAGAGCGCTTGGGATCGCTCGAGATATCCTTTATCCCCCGGTCTACCGCGGTCTCTATTATGGCTCTTGTCAGTTTTTTGCTGTTCATACTGCTGATTATGCTTTATCCTGAAAGTTCGTAATATGGACAGATTTTCTTTTTCGTCCAAAAAATCCACGAAATCTGTGTTTTGTCCGAAAGATCTGATCAAATCGAGGATCGGAGCAGATGAGCCGAATAATCAGTAAACTAGCATGGATCTTTGGTTCTTTATATCGCCGGGTATGTCGTCTGGAACAGAAGAAAATGTGGCACGCTTATCGGTATAAAGATTTGCGTATCTTTCGGCCTGGACTCTGGCCCTGCCTTCCAACTTGCTGAAAGCATCGAGAACGGCATCTTTGCCATATCTCATGGCGGGAATGCCTATATCGGAAAACCTGAACAGAGGCCACCATGTCTCACTGAACTTTGAGTAGTCAAAGTGGACAGGGTCTTTTATGAATGCGTAAAGGGTACTGTTTTTATCCTTTGCCGCGTTTTTGAACTCCTGAAGATCGTACAGCTTGATTAAATCAAAGACGGACTCAGACAGAGAGCGTCTTCTGAAAACTATCATTTCGAAATCCTCCTCTCATATTAATAATATAAAGAAGTGGACATCGTTCCGATCCTCAAAATACGAGTATAGTCTCTATTTATCAAAATGGAAGCCCGATTATATGGGGTAATGAAAGGGAAGAAAAGCACCATATGTTGTAGTCGGAGGCGGGATAAGAAGAACGGAACCCCAATATAGGAAGTTCTCTTCCTGAACCTGCGCGGCCCGGCGCCGGGTACGCATGGCGTACCCAAGCGGCGCCCAAAAACAGCC
>DNLO01000169.1 GCA_003488445.1 Lachnospiraceae bacterium
GAGGTGGTACGCAGAGGTAAGGTAAGACGTCATAAGCTCTTCTACTTAAGGAAGCTCACAGGTAAGAGAGCAAAGGTTAAGGCAGCTGAGTAAACCGGAGAAGCTCCGGCGGCACAGCAAAGGACCGACAGTGTATCATGAATGAGCCATGCAGAGCATGGCTCATTTTTTGATTGAGCAATGTCATGTATGATAAAATACCAGCATGTCCAGAAGAAAAAGCAACGGGCTTTCTTTTTATGAAAAAAAGAAGCTGATAACCCATAAAGAAATATATGCATTCATGTCCTGGAGCGCGATAGTGGTAGGTGCGATACTGCTGTCTTATGTTGCTGTATTTGCCTTCGGCGTGAGGACCACCGTGATCGGAGACTCCATGAGCCCGACCCTCGTGGGAGGCCAGGAGGTGCTCATAAACAGGCTCGTATACAACATCTTCGAGCCGGGGATGGGGGACGTGATAGTGTTCAAGCCGAACGGGAATGAGAACGCCCACACCTATGTGAAGCGGGTGGTGGCCACTCCCGGGGACAAGGTACGCATCATGAACGGGATACTCTATGTGAACGATGCTCCCGAGGAGTTCTTTACCGACAGTATCGCCAATGCCGGTATTGCTTCTTCCGAGATAAAGGTGGGAGAGGATGAGTATTTCGTGATGGGAGACAATCCCAATTCATCCGAAGACTCCAGGAACGCGAATATAGGCAATATAAAGAAGAGCACCATAATGGGCAAGGCATGGTTCCATATGGCAGGAGGCACGGAAGGCCTGGGGAGGATACGGTAATGGCGGCATACAACTGGTATCCGGGACATATGGCCAAGGCCAGGCGGCAGATGTCGGAGGATATAGGGCTGATAGACATCATTGTGGAGCTCGTAGATGCCAGAGCTCCTCTTTCTACGAGAAATCCCGATATAGAGAAGCTGGGCGGCGGCAAGGGCAGGATCATAGTGCTGAACAAGGCGGATCTTGCAAAGCCCGATATCACCGAAAGATGGATAGATAAGTATGAGAGTGAAGGGATAAAAGCTGTCGCACTCAACAGCAAGGATAAGCAGAGCTTCGCGGGCGTGAAGAAGGTGATAGACGAGGCGGCTGCGAAGAAGAAGGAAAGAGACCTGAAAAGGGGGATAAAAAACAGACCTGTGAGGCTGCTGGTGGCAGGTATCCCCAATGTGGGTAAGTCCACCTTCATCAACTCTCTTTGCAGAAAGAACATAGCAAAGACCGGGAATAAACCCGGGGTGACAAAGGGCAAACAGTGGATATCCATCGGCAAAGGCGTAGAGCTTATGGATACGCCGGGCATCCTCTGGCCGAAGATAGAGGATCACGTATCCCAGGTCAATCTGGCCATCATTGGCTCCATGAACGATGAAGCGATAAACAAGGACGAGCTCTTCGTGGAGCTGGTAAAGATGCTGGAGAGCAGGGCAGAGGCTGTAATGAGTGAGAAATACGGTGTTGTGCCGGGAGACGATCCGGCTCTTGCGGCTGCCAAGGCAGCGAAGGAGCTGGGAATGCTCAGAGCAGGAGGAGAGCCTGATACGAAAAGAGCGCAGGAGTATCTGATGAATGCGTTCAGGAGCGGCTCACTGGGGAGGATATCACTTGAGGAGCCGTGAGAGTAAAAGCAGGGGAGCCCTGGGATTCAGCCTGTACATACTGCTGGTGATCATCGCGGCCATTGCGATAAGGCACTTCATCGTGGAACGGGTCGTAGTGGTAGGCGAGTCGATGGAGCCGACCCTCATCAACGGCGATAATGTGCTGATGGAGAAGCTGTCCTATATCGCAGGCAAGCCGAAACGATATGATATCGTGGTATTCCCAAGGGACGGAGCTCTTCTCATCAAGCGTGTATACGGCCTGCCGGGAGAGAACATACGTATAGATGAGAGCGGCATGATATATATCAACGGAGAACCGCTGGACGACAGACATGCCCACGAGATAATGGACAATCCCGGACTCGCGGGCGGAGACGGTGTCACGCTGGACAAGGGAGAGTATTTCGTGCTGGGAGACAACAGGAACAACTCCGTGGACAGCAGATACGAAATGGTGGGAGCCGTGTCCAAAAAGGATATAAGAGGAAGAGTGGTGTGGCGTCTGACGCCTTTTGACAGACTGGGAAAGATCAAATGACAAAGGAAGAAAGAGAAGCAAAGGCGGCCGCGAAACTGCAGAAAGAAAAAGACAGGATCCGTGCCATGTCAGAGTATGAACTGAGATTCGCTGACTGTGAGTATATCTGCGGGATAGATGAAGTGGGGAGAGGGCCGTTTGCGGGACCGGTGATGGCAGGAGCCGTGATACTGCCGAAGGATGAGGAGATACTCTATCTCAACGATTCCAAAAAGCTCTCTGCGAAAAAGAGAGATGAGCTCTACGACATCATATGCGAAAAGGCTGTGGCATGGTCGGTGGCCAGAGTGGAGCCGGAGCGCATTGATGAGATAAACATCCTTCAGGCCACCTTCGAGGCGATGAGAGAGGCAGTGTCGAAACTGGCTGTAAGACCCGATATATTACTTGTGGATGCGGTGCATATACCGGATCTGGATATACCTCAGGAGAGCATCGTGAAGGGGGATGCCAAGTCTGTATCCATAGCAGCAGCATCCATAGTAGCCAAGGTGACGAGAGACCGCATCATGGAGGAGTATGCCGGAAAGTATCCGGGGTACGGCTTCGAGAAGAACATGGGATACGGTACGGCAGAGCACAGGCAGGCGCTGAAAGAACTCGGACCTACTCCGATACACAGGAGATCTTTCATTCACAACTACGTATGAACATAAGGATCAATCCAAACCTACTTAATAATCAACAGATGGCTGATGCCGGCCGCATAGACGAGGTGCCGGTAAATAAGCTTGGATCCACACTTGCCAGACAGATCTCCGACATGAACGTGGGGGATGTCTTCACGGGCCAGGTAAGAGATCTGACAGGCAGCACCATAGAGCTGCTGCTTTCGGACAAGAGCGCTCTGCAGGCCAAGCTGTCCTCAATGATGAAGCTTCAGATAGGACAGACCATGTCATTTGAGGTCACATCCAATACAGGCGGAAAGGTGCAGCTCACACCGCTGTATGCCAATCTTAGCGCAGAGAGTCAGGTGGGCAGGGCATTAAGCGAGGCGGGGCTTCCCAATGATGCAAGGAATACCGAGATGGTGCAGTCCATGATGGAGCAGGGGATGAAGATAGATGCAGACAGCCTTCTCTCCATGGCACGTACCGTGACGAATTATCCGGATGCAGCCCCTTCTTCGATAGTTTCCATGAAAGCACTGAACATACCGCTTTCTCCCGATAACGTGGAGCAGTTTGAGATATACAGGAATAATGCACATCAGATCGCAGAGCATGTGGGGAGCATAGCAGAGGGATTTGCCGAGGTGGCCGGGGAGTCACGAGGGATGAATGAAATGCTTCTTGATATATTCGTGGGAGAAGCAGACCCTGCGATAGCTGACCTTTTGAAAGAGGCAAAGGCCATGGCGGCGGAGAATCCCGGAGCTGAAGGACAGGCTGTTGCGGAAGAGGCTGTGGATGAGGTGACACAGGAAGGAAAGGAAACGGCAGCCGCTGCAGAGAATGAGCAGGTGAGTGCAGATGGCGCACATACACAGCAGGCTTCGGCAAAGGGAATTCTTGAAAAGATAACAGCCGGTCTGGCGGGGGAAGACGGGAAAGCCCAGGGGGCTGCAAGTGACAGCGTAAAGCCGAACTTCTACGGCCGGAACACCGTGACAGATACGCTGGAAGAGCTCTATACACCTAAAGAAAAAGAGGCTCTGGCCGACGATCTGAAAAAGCTCGGGGTACCGGAAAGCCTGACCGATAAGATAGTGAACAGCGAGCTGACCACAAAGGATACGTTAAACCTTGTAAGATCAGCCATATCCGACGGGATGCAGAATCTCACGGGTGAAGAGCTGGCACAGTTCGGCGAAAACGTAAAGGCTCTGCTTAAAAAGCCTGAATATGCGAAGCTTGTAAAGAATGAGATAATGAACGAACTTCTTATGAAGCCTGAAGAGGTGGCGGACAAGGAGAAGGTGCAGGAATACTTCCAGAGAGTGGTGAGGGACACTGCCAAAGCCGCAGAGGTGCTGAATGCCAGCGGGAGGGGAGACACCACACTCGCGGCAGCCAATCAGAATCTGCACGACAATGTGGACTTCATGAATCAGATGAACCAGGTCTTCACATATATGCAGATGCCTCTCAAGATGGCATCGGAGGCACAGCATGGCGATCTGTACATATATACGAATAAAAA
>DNLO01000086.1:0-6479 GCA_003488445.1 Lachnospiraceae bacterium
GCCACGGACACCACTGCTCCTCCCATCGTATAGACCTGATAGGCTCCCTGACCCTTGATGCCAAGCACCACTCCGGCTGCTCCGGCCACGATCAGTATCACACCTATCACCTTTATCGATATGTCTATAGCCGTCCCGGGGAACATTATCAGCACCACCCCGATGGCTATCATCAGTATATCCCACAGTATGTTCTTCATTTATGCATCTCCAGCTCTCAGATTAAAAACAACTCACTTAAGAATACCGCAACACAGGCACTTATTGCAACCGTAAAGAGGTCCCCTCCGATGAGTGCCGCAATGACTCCCACAGCGAGAGCTATGGCCCCTGACCATACGGATGACGTGGCATTCAGGATAGCCGGAAAGGTCATCACAGCCAGTGTCACATAGGGTACATAGTAGAGGAAGGAGCGTATCCTCTTATTTGTGATCTCTTTCCTGAAAATGATGAAGGGTATCACCCTGATACCATAGATCGTAAGTGTCATGATAAGGAGAGATATGTACGTATTCCTGCCGTTCATGTCAGTCTCCCTCCTGCCCGGTCTCTACCGGCCGCAGATACGCTGCCGCGCCTGCTATCAGCACCGTCAGGATGATGATCCTGAAGCCCTCCGATATCCCCGAGACTACCGGAGCGTAGGCAAAGACACAGCCGGAAAGCATCGATATGATGACAAGCCCTGCCATAAACGGGCTCCTTTTCACCGGAGGGATGATGATGGCTAAGAACATGCCGTACAGCGCCACATTCATGGCTGAGGCAAGTCTCAGCGGGAGTATATCCCCCACCATCACACCGAGCACGGTCCCCAGGCACCAGCCGGACACCGAGACCAGAGCCGCTCCGTAGGTATATACCGGCTCCAGATATCCCTCTACGGCCGATGATATGCCGAAGAGCTCATCCGTCACGCAGTATGCCAGCAGGAACCTCTTCCACATGGGCTCCTTCGGTGAGAGCTTCTGCGAGAGCGAGCAGCTCATGAGGAAATACCTGAGATTGATCACCAGAGTGGTAGCTATCATCTCCACAGCCCCGGCTGCCGAGCCTATCAGTATGATGGCAGCGTATTCCCCCGCGGAGGCTACCATTCCAAAAGACATGAAAAAGCTCTGCAGCGCCGTGATGTCCACGTTGTCGGCAGCGATGCCGAGAGTGAACGCCACTGCCAGATACCCCATGGCTATGGGGATCCCGTCCCTCAGTCCTCTCCTGAACCAGGCTCCTTTGCTCATCTTTTTCCCGTCCAAATCTCTCTCCCTTATCGTCTCAAAAAATACAGAGCCCGTAGTGGGCTCTGCAGTATGAAGAATCTCTTTCTCTGTGTCTTGTCAGCTGGAAAACATGTAAGCTGTGGTAAGTCTCGTACCGCCGCCGGTATCCATCACGCTCGTCCTGATCCCGATCTTTGTGAATGAGCCGAACACCATATTATCATAGTGAGTAGGAGAAGCCACGAGATTGTCAAACATCAGGCTGGCTGCATCCGACTGCTCCTGCTCGGAATACCCGAACTCCGGATAAGTGACATACGAGAGATTCTCGCCTCTCCACTTGTTGGCAGGGATCATGTCGCATCCCTGTGCTCCGTTGGGTCTGGTATGGGACCACTTCGTTGCGGCCTCCACGGACCTCGTCGCTGCATATGAATTCAGTGTGGCATCGATGGACAGATTGCCTACTCCCTGAGAAGCTCTCAGGCCGTTGATCTTGGTAAGCATCATATTGTTCAGCAGAGACACATTCGCTGTAGTCGAGTTGACAGTGCCTACAGAGTCATCTGCCTTTGCCCTGTCCGTCCTGGCCACCATGATGCCGAGAGGCAGCAGTACAAGTGTGACGGTCAGTACTAACGATAATAATGATCTGCATATTTTCCGCATGACGTCCTCCTTCACTCCTTTGAAGAATAACCCATGACATAGTTATACCTATACTACTTTATAATATATAGCTTTCCGGCTTTTGCGTCAACATCGCGCCTTGCACTTTTTTATATACAGAACCACTGTCCGCTTCTATACAGGCAGCGTCAGAAGATACTCCGCATATCTTGCGTTGTCACGGTTCAGCGTGAGCAGTGATGCGGTCTGGGGCAGCGACAATATCAGCGCCAGGCAGACAGCCGCCCCCGCGAGCAGCACGAGCCTCTTCGTCTCCAGCTTCGGGATGAGCTCGCAGAATATGCTCCATCCGTACACCGCATAAGGTATCAGCATGATCATGTAGTAGAAGGTATAGTAGCTTCCCGTCTCCCATATGAAGAAGTGGAAGAGAAATCCCCCGATGAAGAATATCGCAGGCAGATAGTACTCGAAACGGTCCTCTCTTTTGAAGGCACTGATGAAATATACAAGCACACCGAAGAGAAGCGGCGTCCAGCACAGGTTCATGATGTGCTCCAGGAAGGCAGTAAAGTCTCCTTCGCTTATCACCGGCTTCGCCAGGGCCCCCGGCTCACGGTCCGACCATCTCCCCCACTGCATGGCTATCGAGTCGCAGGTGGGATCGTTCCACATGCAGGCTGCCTTCCTGATATAGAAGCCGACAAAATATGCCGGATGTTCGCGGAAATTCTGATAGGACTTCCTGATATCTCCCTTTGCTACCTCGCTGGCTTTTGCGGTATTGTACCCTCCCGCTTCGTATGCCTCCTCGTTGTAGCCGTCGTACCATCCGGCTCCTCTTTCGGCATGCTCATGCATGCCCATGGCATAGTAGGAAAGCATGGACACGCCCTGATCCTGTGCTATGCCCGTCTGGCTCCGCATCAGGGCATCCGTACCCTTCACTCCCGCAAACACAAACACCACGCACAGCAGAGCTCCTATGAGGAGCTTCAATCTCTTCTTTGTGATCACATGAAAGAGTATGATGATCTCCAGCGCTATAAGAAGGATCAGGAAATTTTCCTTCATTATCACCGCGATCATCATGAGGAGCGACATTCCCAAAGCCTGCCATAGCCGCTCTTTCCTGCAGTATCTCACTGTCAGGATCATGGCCCACACTCCGAAGGCCATGGCAGGCAGATTGCCGTATATCTGTGTGACATATCCCCAGAAGGGCAGGAAGAATATCGTCCCCGCCACCGCAGCCTTTTCATGCCCCGGAAGCAGCATTCTTATCAGCACGCCGAAGCCGGCCACGAATATCCCCATCATGAGGACATTGAGATACTGTATGACCATGTAGTCCATATATTCGAATCTGCGGTATATGAACTCGTAAAGCAGCACCACACCGTTCTGCTGAGGGTACACATCCAGGTAGCCTCCCGGCAGGAACTCATCGTATACACCGTTGCCTGCATCCTCCGCTATCTGCAGCACCCTCCTCTGGTCGAACTTCGGGTGGAGCCCCGCCTGATGCACATACAGGGTAAGGAGCACCAGCACTGCCGCTCCCGCTATGATGATCACAGCCCAGGGTACTCCCACCTTCCTTTTTTTCAATATGATGCCTATTCCGGTGAGCGCCCCCAGCACCATCACATGGAGCCAGGCACTGTCTCCCACGTAGAATACCGTGTCCACTCCGGTCACATGAGTGGTGCTCACAAGAGAGAACAGCAGCAGCACTCCGGCTACAGCCGTCATGATGCAGGCAAAGATCCTGCACAGCACTTTGTTTATCTTATTTTCCATCCTTCTCTCCCAGATATCCGGTCAGTGTCTCCCTGATCTCCTTCTCTCCGGCCGCGATGCTTCCCTGCACCATCTCGGCACTGCCGCCGCCTTTCGCGCCATGCTTTGCCTCAAGGAGCTTCGATATATTCCTGGCATCTCCTCCCGGACAGGATGCGATGTATCTGTATCCGCTCTCATCATTTCCTGCGAATATCGCACATATGCCCCATCCCGGGCCGTCCCCGCCGGACTCCCTGCTCCCCTTATAGCCCTGTCCGCATATCCCGGTCATGGTGTTCACCGCTCTGCGCTGCACCACATTATCCACCTCCGGGGTGAATATGATGCTGCTCCCGCCTTTTTCTATCGCGGCTATGGCCTTTTCCAGCCTCTCCCGTCCAGCATTGAGCTTCTCTATCCTGAAGGCCTCTATATCCTTCATCAGCCTGTCCACTGCAGCCGGCAGATTGTCGGGGCTCTCCGACAGCATGTGGGAAAGCTCTTCTATCGTCCTCTGCTGAGCCGTCAGATATTCGTACGCTCTCCGGCCCGAAAGGATCGTAAGGCGCATACCGCCCTTGTAGCGTATGGCCCGTATCAGCTTGATCAGACCGATCTCTCCGGTACGCTTCACATGAGGAGCGCAGCAGGCACAGACATCAACGCCCTGTATCGTGACTATCCTCACATCCTCGTCAAACTCCTTCTTGCTCCGGTATTCCGTCCCGGTGAGCTCCTCCGGCTGATAGTACCTGCACTCCACGGGTATGTCCCGGTATACCGCCTCGTTCGCTCTTCTTTCCAGCTCCATGAGCTCCTCGTCCCCAAGAAGCTTTGATGTATCCAGTGTGACTATGTTGTCCGAGAGATGGAACCCCACATTCTCGGAGCCCCAGATGCTGTGCAGCAGTCCCGACAGGATATGCTCTCCTGTATGGTTCTGCATATTGGAGAACCTGTGATCCCAGTCTATGCTCCCCTCTATCTCATCTCCTTCATGCAGATCGCCTGCTCCGCATGCGACCTCATGATATATGATCCCTCCGTCTATGGATACATGGGTGACTTCATACCCTCCGAGAATCCCGACATCTGATGTCTGTCCCCCTTCCTCGGGGAAGAAGACCGTCCTGTCCAGTACCGCCGATACCTTTCCGTCTCCGGCCGGACTCACCTTCAGGATCCTTGACCGCATGCTCCTCTCATAGGGATCGCTGTCATAGAGTCTGACTGTCTTATTTATGCTCATTGCTACCGAGATATCTCATCTCGCCATCCTCTCCGCTCTTCCTGCTCACGGAAATGCCCTTCATGTTCTCCGCTCTGCGGCGAAGCCTCAGCTCATCATCCTGCTTCTTCGCGTACTTCGCTGCCTCAACGGCACATCTGGCACAGTATTTCCCCGTCGATATCCTGGTGCCGCAGTTCGCGCAATAGAGGATTATCTTCGACTCGTCAGAGACCTCGAACCTCTCCTCTCTCACCCATATCATGACCTGATGCACACTGACCCCGCAGTCTTTCGCCACAGTCGCGGCAGGAGTATTGGGATGCTCCCACAGGTATTCACGCACCTGATGGTATTTATCCATATGATCGGCCCGGCACTCATCGCACATCGCGCCGCTCTGCAAGCTTGCTTCGAATACCCGGCCGCACTTCCTGCATATCACCTTTGCCATCTTAAAGACACTGTCCTCCACAAGAGTTGCTATCGCTATATATTGTAGCAACATGGGCCATATTGTTCAATATGCACAAAATAAGACCGGCTGCAAAAAGCAGCCGGTCCCCTGTTCATCATAATGTCTCTGCAGCGGATGCTTCAGACCACTCCCTGAGCCTCCATTGCCGTAGCGACCTTCTTGAAGCCTGCGATATTGGCGCCTGCCACATAGTCTCCCTCGAGGCCGTATTCCTTGGCAGCCTCCGAGATGTTCTTGTAGATATTGACCATGATGCCCTGGAGCTTGCTGTCTACCTCCTCGAAGGTCCATGAGAGCCTCTCCGAGTTCTGGCTCATCTCCAGTGCGCTTGTAGCCACGCCGCCTGCATTTGAAGCCTTGCCGCAGACGAAGAGCACCTTGTTGTCCTGCAGATACTTGGTTGCCTCGATGGTGGTAGGCATGTTGGCACCCTCGCATACAGCCTGCACTCCGTTTGCCACCAGTGCCTTGGCATCGTCCAGATCCAGCTCGTTCTGTGTAGCGCAGGGCAGAGCCACATCACACTTGATGTTCCATACGCCGTGCTCACCGTTCTTCTTCTCGTGATACTCTGCAGACTTGCGTGCAGCCGCATACTCGGTAAGCCTTGCCCTCTTTACTTCCTTGACATCCTTGAGCAGATCCACGTCTATCCCCTCGGGATCGTAGATCCAGCCTGTTGAATCAGAGCAGGATACGACCTTTGCTCCCAGCTGCTCTGCCTTCTGTATAGCATATATAGCCACGTTGCCTGCGCCGGAGACGACTACCGTCTTGCCCTTGAGGTCACTGCCGTGATCCTTGAGGAGCTCCTCCGTCAGATATACGAGACCATAGCCTGTAGCCTCCGTACGTGCAAGAGATCCGCCGTAGGTGAGGCCCTTACCCGTGAGCACGCCCTCATACCTGTCTCTGATCCTCTTGTACTGTCCGTAGAGATATCCGATCTCTCTGCCGCCTACACCGATATCACCTGCAGGTACGTCCGTATCAGCTCCGATATGTCTGTAAAGCTCTGTCATGAAGCTCTGGCAGAATCTCATGATCTCGTTGTCCGACTTGCCCTTGGGATCGAAGTCGCATCCGCCCTTTCCTCCGCCTATGGGAAGTCCGGTCAGGCTGTTCTTGAAGATCT
>DNLO01000086.1:6522-13509 GCA_003488445.1 Lachnospiraceae bacterium
GTTCTTGAAGATCTGCTCGAATCCGAGGAACTTGATGATGCCGAGATTTACCGAAGGATGGAAACGGAGTCCTCCCTTGTAGGGACCTATGGCTGAGTTGAACTGGATCCTGAAGCCGTTGTTCACCTGCACCTGTCCTTTGTCATCCACCCAGGGTACTCTGAAGAGTATCTGTCTCTCAGGTGTCACGAGTCTCTCAAGCAGAGCTTCCTTACGGTACTTCTCCTCATCCTTCTCGATGACTACTCTGAGTGACTCCAGCACCTCTTTAACAGCCTGGTGGAACTCGGGCTGTGCCGGGTTCTTCTCTACCACATAGTCGTAAACCTCATCCACGTATGACATTGCTTTTCCCTCCTAAAGAAAAATGTTTGAAATAATCAAAGCGCCAAGGAAAAGAGGTATCCACCTCTTTTCTTTGACGCCTTTGTCACGAAAGATAATACATCAAGCCCGGCCGGATTGCAAGAGCAATTTAATTCTTTGACGCAAACTCTCCCTTGATATATCCGGTCTGTCCCTTGTAGTCTATCTGGTACCAGCCGTCAGCCTCTCCCTTCAGAGGGAAGGTCTCGCCCGAACCTGCCTTGCCTATGATGTTGTCATTAGTGCTGGTGTCCGCAGATGACCTGATACGCACTCCGCTGTCATTCACGGTGATGGAGCCGCCCGATGATGCAGGTGCAGCTGCGGTATCGCCGCCTTCCTCTCCGGTTGCGGCAGCCTCTCCTCCGGCATCCGCAGGAGTATCCACTACCTCCACATACTCGGAGCTCACATAGGCCTCCGTATCCTTATAGCGGATCTTGGTCCACTCACCCTCATCACCGATCTTCGTGTAGGTGTCGCCCTTGCTTGCCTTTGCGATGATGTTCGCATCGCTGCTCTTGTCAGCCGAAGACCTGATACGTACATTGTCTGTCAGCCTTACCGTGACCTCCTCCACGGTATTCTCAGATACCGCCGTCTCGTCTCCGGTGTAGCCGTCGCTGATACGTGCAGCCACTGCCTCATCCAGTCTTGCGGGAAGAGCATCCATGAACGCCTTGAGGGTCTTGTCTGACTCCACTGCGTTGTTGTACTCCGTATCCACCTCTGTGAGCAGAGCCACCACATCGTCCTGGGCAGCGACTCCCTTGATATAGTTCGCCACGTTCTCTGCGAGATCTCCGCTGTATACGTAGAGGTTGCCGGTGGCATCATCCGTACATACATACAGCGATGACAGTCCCGGTGCCTTGGTATCTATGTTCACGTACTTGATATTGTAGCGTGCGAATACGATGTAAGAGTTCGGTATGGGACCCGGCTTCGTGTAGCACTTCAGGTCGTCATAGCTCTCGGTATAGTTCGCCTTCTCCTGGATCCTGATCTTTGCCGCATCGTCCAGCGAGCTGCATATATTGGAAAGCGTAGCCACATCACCTGTAGCCATGGCCGTGAAGTAGGTGCTCACCAGAGCATTCACTTCGGGATACGCATCCACCTTGAGCTCCTCGTTGGGCAGGGGTATCTCGGCTGTCTCGTCATATACCTGTGTCGCAGTCGCCTCCGTTGCATTCTCGGATGCGCTCGCCTTTCCGTCCTTATGCTTGGAAGAGAAGATAGCCAGCACCACCACCAGTATGATGAAGAGTGCTCCCACTATGACATACTGATAGTGAGAAAGCAGTACATCTCTTATATCAAAACCACCACGTCTTCTGCTCATATGTTCATTCCTCCTCTATAAACTCCAGTTTATAGCTGACTTGATCCGTCCGGATGCCGCTGCCGTAACTCGCCGCTTCGCGACTTCGAACGGTAGCTGGCTCCATAAATCTCATGCGTTCAAAGGGATTCGAACCCTCGACACCAGGCGTCGGAGGCCTGTGCTCTATCCAGCTGAGCTATGAACGCACATCCCTCTGCCAGGATCTGTATATAATGGGGAGAGAGCCCTCTCCCCACATACAGAGCCTATATTAGCATAACAGCTTACGCCCTTGCAACTTTTTTTGATCCCGGCTGTACTCCTCCGCAGCTTTTCCTGTTCTCGGGCGATGCGGCGATCTCCATCAGATCCTTTTCGACATCATACCTGTACAGTGAATAAGACAGGATCTCCTCTCTGTCCAGCTGGGTATCGTTCACCTCACCTATCATGGGCATGAGGGTGCCCGCATCCGCGAAGCCGTCATCAGGTATCAGTATCAGCTCGTGGACGGACGAGGGGATCACGAACAGATCGCATCCGATGGATCTGGCGAAGCTTCTCAATGCCCCTTCATAGAGCATGGCTGAAGCACCGCCTATCCTGAGGCTGTTGGTCATCACATACATCCTGATCGCATTCTCCGGTATGCCGGTCTCCAGTCCCGAGCCCTCCAGCATTTCGCTCATGGTAAAGATCTGATACGGGAGAAGCCTCGGTGTATTCTTCATGGCCTCCTCTCTTATCTCCTCCTCCGACACCTTCCATCCCGCCATATGCTCGTTACGCACGAGCACCGACGAGAAGGCGCCCCTGTGATCACCCATATATACTCCGTATACCACTGCGAGATCCATCAGGTTCTCATGAGGCACCTGCTGCAGCAGCCTGAAGTTGTCCATCGCATTGATCAGCTTGAAGAATATCCTCTCTCTGACCCATTCATAGTCACTGAACTTCTCCACATCCAGATCCGGACACAGCCTGTTCTCGGAGTAGACCCTGATCACATCGTTCACTATCTCCTCTATATCTTTTCCGTCACAGTAGTCCGTGTAGAATTCGTCCAGATAGATGGTCGGGGAGATGTTGCAGCCGTTCTCCTTTATGGACACCCCCTTATGCGTCACCGAGTTGTTCTTCAGTGCCTCATACACGCTCACGGAAAACTCCGGTCCGCATATCTCCTCCAGTCTTGTCCTTACAAGCTCCGTAAAATCATCAAATCTCATTTTGGTTTTCCTCCTTGGAATCAGAATAATAGAATGTCAAGAAATGCGTACGCAAAATAACGTACGGTCAGCGAACGGCAATATCGATGAAAAATAGAATAGTGAAAAAAGAAAGAAGAAAAAGATTCAGGGCCGCCGGATGCGGCCCTGATAATAGGCCATCAGATCAGACTCTTGAGAGATACTCTCCTGTACGTGTATCGATCTTGAGCTTGTCACCCGTATTTACGAAAAGGGGAACAGAAACCTGAGCTCCGGTCTCTACGGTAGCGGGCTTGGAAGCTCCGGTAGCCGTGTCACCCTTGAAGCCGGGCTCTGTCTCGGTCACCTCCAGCTCTACGAAGAGAGGGGGCTCCACAGAGAATACCTTTCCGTTGTATGAGCAGATCTTGCAGTTCTCATTCTCCTTGACGAACTTCATGGCATCTCCGACTACATCCTTGCCGATACCGATCTGCTCGTATGACTCGGGATCCATGAAATTATATACATCCCCGTCACTGTAGAGATACTGCATATCCTTCCTGTCGATGTGAGCCGTGGGGAACTTCTCCGTAGGACGGAAAGTCTTCTCTACCACACCTGAATTGATCACATCCTTGAGCTTCGTCCTGACGAAAGCCGCGCCCTTACCGGGCTTGACATGCTGGAACTCCACTATCTGATATACGGTCCCATCTATTTCCAGTGTTACTCCGTTTCTAAAATCACCGGCCGATATCATCTGATATATCCTCCTTATCCTTTGACAACAAATGCCTGAATATTATAATCTATTGACGCCTTGAGCGCAACTCCTATTTCTTACCCTCTATGTGATCCATGGCTTCCAGATAGCCCTGGAGCCCGTGCCCCACTATCTGAAGATCGCAGGCCGGAGCCGTGACCGACACCCTTCGAAATTCATCCCTGGAGTTGATATCCGAGATATGCACCTCCACCATGGGTATCGTATCGTAGGATCCCAGCGCATCATACAATGCGTACGAGTAATGTGTCAGCGCACCGGGGTTGATCACTATCCCGTCGGTGCCGTCACTGTAGGCCGCCTGTATCCTGTCTATCAGATCCCCCTCATGGTTGCTCTGGTAACACTCCACCTCTATGCCGTCATGCGCAGCCTTGGCCTCTATCATCTCCACCAGGTGGCTGTAGCTCTGCTCTCCGTATATCTTCCTGTCCCTTATCCCCAGAAAGTTCAGGTTCGGTCCGTTGATCACAAGTATCTTCATTTCAGCTCCTCATATGCCCCGATCACCTTCAGGCACTCCGTATCGATGTCTGCTCCCTCAAGCTCCACCACACTGTCCGCGATCTCCAGGTACCTGCCTTCTCTTTCCTCCAGCAGGCTCTCCACTCTCTTTTTCAGCTCGTAGCCTGCCAGCATGGGGCGGCCGTCCTTCTCCTCCTCGAGCCTGCCGAGCAGTATCCCGGGCGAAGCCTTGAGATATATGATCTTTCCCAGCCTCTTCAGCACCCTCATATTGGCATCCCTCATTGGTGTGCCTCCCCCCAGAGAAATGACAGCCTCACTGCCCTCCAGCTCGAGAGAATACAGCTGAGATGTCTCCATCTGTCTGAAGGCCTCCTCTCCGGATTCCCTGAAGATATCGCTAATACTGCATCTTTGCTTCCTCTCTATCTCGGCATCGGTATCGATGAAAGCCAGACCAAGTCTGTCAGCCAGTCTCCTGCCTATGGCAGACTTGCCGCACCCCATGAACCCTTCAAGAATCAAGCTCATGATAAAGAGCCTCCACTATATCCCCGGGGACCTCCCTGTCCATGAAGAATTCGTATGACGAAACCGCCTGATACATCAGCATCCTGAGACCGTTATATGCTTTGCCGCCGTGTTCTGCGACCTTTTTCATGAATACGGTCTCCTTGGGTCTGTATATCAGATCCACCGCCTCATCTATCAGCTCAAAGAAGCCGTCGTCACTGATCACGCAGTCATTATCATCGGGCGAAAGTCCCACGGATGTGCACTGCACAGCCATGTATTTCCCGGAAGGTATCTGCTTCCACTCATCGAATCCCAGGACCGTGACATTACCCGCCTTTCCGAAGTTCTCTTTCGCCTTGTCCACATTTCTGTTCAGCACATAGACATGCTCTGCTCCCAGCTTCTGCAGCGAGTACATCACCGCCTTTGCCGCGCCGCCTGCTCCCAGCATGATCACTTCCCTGCCGTTCACCTGCATATCCACGCTGTCCAGCTGTCTCATGAAGCCCGAGAAGTCTGTGTTATATCCTTTGTAGCCGCCTCTGATGCGCACCAGAGTATTGACTGCACCTATGGAAAGAGCCGCATCGTCCAGCTCGGTCACATACTGCATCACCGCGATCTTGTGCGGCACCGTCACGTTGAGACCGTCTATATCCAGCGCATATGCTCCCTCCACTGCCTTTTCCAGTCTCCTGTCCTTCACGTGGAACGGCACATATACCACATTGTCACCCAGCTTCTCTGCGATAAAATTGTGTATGGCGGGACTCCCTGTATGCTCTATCGGGTCACCGATGATGCCTATCACCCTGGTCTTTCCGTCAATATCTCTCATAGCAGCTCTTTCTCCCCTCTTCGTCCGTATATAAGTATATAAATTCCCGTGATCAGTGCCTCGGGTATCCTCTTCAGATGTATCTGTATCTCCTCGTGTGAAGCGATCCGTCGTACCATCACGCTCCGTATGCCGGCATTGTTCGCTCCCCAGATATCAGTGAAGAGCTGGTCTCCCACAGCCAGCGTATCCCCTGTGCCGCATCCCATGAGATCCATGGCTTTCCTGTAGCCCCCTGCTCCGGGCTTTCCGGCCTTATACACATAGCCGCAGCCGGCAGCTTCAGCGAAGCTCTTCACCCTGGGCTCTCTGTTGTTGGAGACCACGCAGACCCTGTACCCCATATCGTGCAGGCTGTCCACCAGACGTACAGCCCTGTCCGTGGCAGGCTCATTGTGCTCCACCAGCGTATTGTCTATATCAAATATTATACCCCTGTATCCTCTGTCGTACAGATATCCGTAGTCGATATCATACGCACTCCCGGACATGGCATCGGGAAACAGTCTCATATTCTTTGCCCTGATATGCGAATGCCCCGCCTTTTGGCAGGGCACCCGTTTGTTTTAGTTGTTGTTCAGTACCTTCTTCAGCTCGTCCATGAATGTGTTCACATCCTTGAACTCTCTGTAGACCGAAGCGAAACGTACGTATGCGACCGGATCCAGATCCTTGAGCTTGTTCATGATCAGCTCTCCTATGACCGAGCTCATGATCTCTCTCTCCTCAAGCTCGTATATCTCCTTCTCTACTTCATCTACCACCTCATTGATGGCCTCTGCGGATATGGGCCTCTTGTGGCAGGCCCTGAGGATCCCCCGCTCTATCTTTTCTCTGTCATACGTCTCTCTGTTGTTGTCTTTCTTGATCACTATGAGAGGTATCGTCTCTACCTTCTCGTATGTGGTAAATCTCTTTCCGCACTCATCGCAGACTCTCCTGCGTCTGATGGAATTGTTCTCTTCAGCCGGCCTTGAATCTATGACTCTGATATTTTCATGGCCACAAAAAGGACATCTCATATTATATCTTTCCTTTCTTTTTTATAGCTCCAATATCAGTGTCTCTTCAGGAAATCAGGTATATTGATGCTCTTCGGCTCCACCCTTGCCATGGATATGGGCTCGGAGGGTGCCGGTATGTTGACTCTGGATGCAGGTGCCGGTGCACTGCCCGGTGCCGAACCGGGTGCCGGAGGCATCGAACCGAGTCCCGGCTGAGGGCCGAGATTGGCAGTCGCTCCTGTGCCGAGTACCTGTACATTATCTGTCTGGGGAGCTACGGGCCTGATACCGCCGAGTCCGAATCCGGGATTCACTCCTGCTCCCGCGAAAAGATTGGGGGCCTTGGGCTTCTCCTGTACAGGCACTGCTTCCTGCAGTCCGGTAGCTATCACGGTGACGCAGATGGTATCGTCTCCGGCATCGCCCGAATTGTCGGTACCGAATATGACCTCTGCCTCATCATCTATCAGATTGTTCAGATAATCTGAGAT
>DNLO01000203.1 GCA_003488445.1 Lachnospiraceae bacterium
GGAGATGCTTACTGCGGAATGCTCAATGCAAGCTATAACCTTGCGCTCAGGAATACAAAGGCTTATATCCCCGAGTATCCCGTAGGCGATGCAGACGATGTGGCAGATATGATACACGAGTTCCTGCCTATAGTGCGTGCTGTCGTGGGTCTCAAGAATCTCAAGATCATATCTTTCGGTCCCAGACCGCAGAATTTCCTGGCCTGCAATGCGCCCATCAAGCAGCTCTTCAATCTGGATGTGGAAATAGAGGAAGAGTCAGAGCTCGACCTCTTCGAGTCCTATCAGAAGCATGCAGAGGACAAGGCAGGCATCGAGGAGATAGCCAAGGATATGGCCAAGGAGCTCGGTCAGTCAGATGTGAACGATACCCTGAGGAAGCTTGCGCAGTATGAGCTGACTCTTAAGGACTGGGTCAAGGAGCATATGGGATACAGGAAGTACGTGGCTCTTACCACAAAGTGCTGGCCTGCTTTCCAGGATATGTTCCGCTTCAATCCCTGCTACGTAAACTCCAGACTTGCAGCACAGGGTATCCCTGTTTCCTGTGAGGTGGATATCTACGGTGTGCTTTCCGAGTATATCGGCACCTGCATCTCAGGCGATGCGGTGACCCTGCTTGATATCAACAATTCCGTACCTAAGGATATGTACAAGGAGTCCATCGAGGGCAAGTTCCCGTACGTGCATACCGATACCTTTATGGGATTCCACTGCGGCAATACATGCTCGTCCAAGCTCTGCAATCCTCACCTGTCATATCAGAGGATCATGGCCCGTACTCATCCGCAGGATTGGTGCGACGGCACGATGGAAGGCGACATCAAGCCCGGCGATATCACGTTCTTCAGGCTTCAGTCGACAGCAGACGGCAAGCTCAGGGCTTATCTTGCAGAGGGAGAGGTGCTTCCCGTGGCAACGAAGTCGTTCGGCTCAATAGGCGTGTTCGCGATCCACGAAATGGGACGCTTCTACAGGCACGTGCTCATACAGAAGAATTACCCGCACCATGGTGCCGTGATGTTCGGACACTTCGGAAAGGCTCTGTACGAGGTATACAAGTACATCGGAGTGGATCTGTCAGAGATAGGCTACAATCAGCCTGCTTCTCTGCCTTATCCTTCAGAGAATCCTTTCAAGTAAGAGAAGGTCGGTTATAGATACAACGATCAGGGGTCTGCGCATGAAGGTGTGCAGACCCTGTTTGATTAGGAAGGTGTGAACAACGAAGGAGCAGATGAGCAGAGATTTTGATATAGAGGCTGAACTGAAGAAGCTGCCCAGATCACCCGGGGTGTATCTGATGCACGACTCGGAAGACACTATCATTTACATAGGTAAAGCGATAAACCTGTTTAACCGGGTCCATTCGTATTTTCGCAAGACCAGCAAGACAGAGAAGATAAAACGGATGGTCTCGCAGATCGCGTGGTTCGAATATATCCTCACCGACTCGGAGCTCGAAGCACTGGTGCTGGAGAACAACCTGATCAAAGAGCACAGACCGAGATACAACACCATGCTGAAGGACGACAAGACCTACCCTTATATCAAGGTGACGGTAGAGGAGGCGTATCCCAGGATCCTCTTTTCGCGTACCATGAAAAAGGACAGGGCAAAGTACTTCGGTCCGTATACATCGGGAGGAGGAGTCAGAGAAACGATAGAGCTTATCAACAAGATCTATCGCCTGAGGACCTGCAACCGCTCCCTTCCGAAAGACAGGGGCAAAGACCGCCCCTGCCTTAACTACCATATGAAGCAGTGCAGCGCTCCATGTCTGAAGACATTCTCCCCGGAAGATGATGCGGACTATGCTGCGAGTGTAAAGGGTGCCCTGGACTTTCTCGGGGGCAGATATGAACCCGTGCTCCGGATGCTGCAGGAAAAAATGGACGCTGCCAGTGAGCGCATGGACTTTGAGAATGCTGCCATATACAGGGATCTGACAGTTTCGGTAAGGTCAGTGTCGGAAAAACAGAAGATCACAGCAAATGACGGGGAAGACAGGGATATCATTGCCATGAACCGGGACAGAGAAGATGCTGTCGTGGTGGTCTTCTTTGTGAGAGAGGGCAGGCTGATAGGAAGGGATCACTATGTGCTGAGCCACGTCCTGGAGGAGGCGGATGACAGTGAGGTGCTGAATGACTTTCTCGGACAATTCTATACGGGCACACCCTTTGTGCCCCGCGAGATAATGCTTGAAAGAGATGTACCGGACAGAGAAGTGATACAGAGATTCCTCTCCGAAAAGAGAGGGAGCAAAGTCAGTATCCTGATCCCGAGGATCGGACAGAAGGAACGTCTGGTGGAGCTGGCCGCAAAGAATGCGGAGATCATAATGGCAAATTCCAGAGAGCGGATAAAGCGCGAAGAAGGACGAACGATAAATGCAGCAAAAGAGATAGCGGAATGGCTGGGGATAGAAAGAGCAGGAAGGATAGAGTCCTATGATATATCCCACATATCCGGCTTCGATTCCGTGGGGAGCATGGTGGTGTTCGAAAAGGGAAAGGCCAAGAAGTCCGACTACAGAAAGTTCCGGCTGTCTCCGGGCATAGGCAACAATGATTATGAATCGATGAAGGAAGTGCTTACAAGACGGTTCACTCACAGATCGACCTCGGAGTATGATTCATTCAACAGATATCCGGATCTTATACTCATGGACGGAGGAAAAGGACAGGTGCATATCTGCCTGGAGGTCCTGCGGGATCTGGATATCAATATACCTGTGGCCGGTATGGTCAAGGATGACCATCACAGGACGAGGGGAATATATTATGACGAGAGAGAGATCCCTGTAGACAGCCATTCCGAGGGGTTCAAGCTCGCGACACGCATACAGGATGAGGTGCACAGATTTGCTATAGAGTATCACAGATCCCTGAGGTCAGTGAACCAGGTGCATTCCGTCCTGGATGACATTCCCGGTATAGGACCGGCCAGGAGAAAGGCTCTGATGAGGCATTTCGGAGACATTGACAGTATAAAGAGAGCCGATGCCGGAGAGCTC
>DNLO01000238.1:0-3273 GCA_003488445.1 Lachnospiraceae bacterium
CCTGCTTTCATTTTTTCCTCCTTATGATCAATTCATAATTTTACCTGTCATACGGGTCTTACGGCTGATCTTCATACAGCCCTTCATCCCTTGTGCATCAGATCTTTCAGATCTTCATATATCGAAAGATAAGTCTCATAAGCCTTATCATATGCTTCTTTTGTATCACTTGCAGGTGTATGCTTCCTCGTATCCTTCACGGCCAGCTTCACCGCCTCCGCATACGACTCATACATGCCTATGGCTTTGCCCGCCAGCATCGCTGCTCCCAGCGTGGTCGCCGTATCCGATGCAGGCACAACGATCTCTCTGCCCGTCACATCAGACTTGATCTGGGTCCAAAGCCTCGAGTTGGCGGAGCCGCCCACGGCTCTCAGCACATCCGACTTGGCTCCGGCCTTTTCAGCCACCTCCAGATTGTGTCTTAAAGCATAAGCCACACCCTCCATGCAGGCTCTCACGAAGTGTCCCTTTGTCTTGGAGAAATCCACTCCGTAGAATACACCTTTTGCGCGTGTATCCCAAATTGGTGTCCTCTCTCCCGACATATACGGCAGGAATACGAGCCCGTCGCATCCGGGTGCCACCTTCTCTGCGATATCATTGAGCTGTATGAGAGATGAGGGCGCTCCGTCCTTTTCCTTCATACGCTCCTCTCCTGCAAACTCACTCTCGAACCAGCGCATCACACCGCCGCCTCCTGTCGTTCCGCCCTGGAGCAGCCACCTGTCAGGCACCACATGGAAGCTGAGTATCAGCCTCGGGTCGGCATGATAGCTGTCCGTGCATATGCTCATACCGCCGGCCTGTCCGCCCTGCTCCTGTGTGTCTCCGTCATCAATCACTCCCGCACCCAGCGTACCGCATGCGGCGTCCAGTCCTCCGGCCACCACCGGCGTGCCCACAGCGAGCCCCGATTCCTCCGAAGCCTGTGGCGTCACCTTGCCTACGATGGTGTCGCAGTTCACTATATCCGGAAGGAAGGATACAGGGATGCCCAGTTCCTTCGCCATCCCGGTGTCCCATTTACCGGACTTCATATCAAAGCAGTGCCATCCATATCCCATGCATACATCCTGCGTCACCGCTCCGGTGAGCCTGTAGGCTATGTAGCCGTTGCTCTGGAGTATCTTGTCTATCCTGCGGTACTCCTCGGGATACTCCCTTTCATACCAGAGTACTTTGGGGGTCGTATAGGACGGCTTGAGCGGATTGCCTGCCAGCTCGAATATCCTGTCCTCTCCTATACGACGGTTCAGCTCTATGCAGATATCCTCCGATCTGGTATCCATCCAGATCGGCGTGGGGAAGAGCACCTTCCCGTCCTTGTCGATCGCTATCGCGGACCAGCTCTGTCCGTCTATTCCCACACCCTTTATCTCTTCGGGCTTTATGTGTGTCTTTGCAAAAATGCTCCTGATCGAGCTGCATACAGCCTGCCACCAGTCCTCGGGCCTCTGCTCCGCCCATCCCGGATGCGGATATGCCACATCGTACAGTCCGGTCTTCGATGCCAGATCATTTCCCTCTCTGTCAAACACAGATATCTTGCATGAGCTGGTGCCTATGTCTATCCCCAAAAGTAGCTCTCTCATATCATTCCTTTCAGTCAGTCACGACGCCTTTTTTCAGTATGATGTTTGCATACAGAGCAGATTCTCCTGTCTGTATCACTACGCTGGAATGCTCCTTTGTCTTGTCGTAGAACTCCCACTTGTCTATCTCTTCGAAGCAGGCATCTCCACGGTCATCATATTTCCTGACTATCTCCTTGTAGGTATCCCATATGGGAGTCTCCACAGTGTCACCCTTGACCACGGCCATGAGGGTCACAGGATGCTCCACATAGGTGTCCAGCGGGAAGACCTGAAGGATCGCATCAAGTATCTCCGGCACACCGTGTCCGTCCATGCGGATCACCTTCTTGCCATAGGTAGTGCCCGGGAAGTTCCCGTCACCTATGGTGAGCTCGTCGGTATGTCCCATCTCACATAATATCTTCAGTAGCTCCGGGGGTAAAATCTTAGGAATTCCTTTTAGCATGATTATCTCCTTGATCTTGTTTGGTGTAAAAAACGGCCCTTCTCTCCTGAGAGAGAAGAGCCGCGATGATTCTCAGTCAGAACGATCATCCTTAGTCTTTTGACTTATACTACTGCGTTCCTCAGATCCTGCTTAGTCGTAAAGGTTGGGAGCGATAGTATCATCGTTCATGTTGTTTGCATCATACCAGTATCCGGCTGTAGGGAAGTCCTCTACCTTGTCGCCGTTTGCTGCCATTGTCAGGGCATAGATTGCATAGTAGCCCATCATAAGAGGTGACTGTGTAACTGCACCGTACATTGTGCCGTCAGAGATAGCGCCCTTGATGATAGAACCTGCATCGAATCCGATACCGATCACATCACCTGCTGCAGCGTCTGTTCCGAGAACTGAAAGGTTTGCATCTGCTGCAAGCACACCCTCTGCTGCGGTCTGGTTTGAACCGAAGATACCGATCGTGTCAGACTTTGACATGATTGCCTGAGCTGCTGTAGAGCAGAGCTCAACAGTTGTCTGAGCGGGAACTGCTACTTCGACGACAACGTCTGCTGACTTCTCATCAGCAAGATCAGCATGAGCCTTCTTAGCCTCGTTTGCATAGAACTCGTTACCTACTACTGCAACAGTCTTGCCGTCTGCTGTTACGAGATCTATGAACTTGTTGACGAAGCCCATTCCTCTCTGCTGGATGTTCAGAGCTGTAGCATCCTGGTTGACCTCACCGACACGTACCTGGCCGTCTGCCTTTGCGATCACATCCTTCAGAGCTGTATACATATTCTCAGCTGCAACCTCACCTGCCTGAGTGTTGTCTGTAGCGACTGTAGCTACTACAGATCCCTCGGGAGCGTCAGCCACACCTGTATCGAAGCAGACCACAGGGATCTTCTTGTCTGCGCATGTCTTGAGAGAGTCAAGGACTGACTTCGTATCGCATGCTGCAAGTGCGATTCCGGGAGGGTTGCTGTTGATATCACTGTTCAGCATGTTTACCTGATCTGCGATATCTGACTCAGAGTTGGGGCCGTGTGCATCATAGTCTACACCGAGCTCAGCCTTAGCCATATCCATTCCCTTCAGAGCTGCCTGCCAGTATGTTGACTGGAAAGACTTAACGTCTACAGGGAACTTGTAAGCTTCCTTAGCTACTACACCGTCGAACTGTGTGCCGCCTGTGTACTCGCCTGATCCGCCCTCTGCTGCTGCAGGAGCTGCCTCCTCTGCTGCGGG
>DNLO01000238.1:3395-5159 GCA_003488445.1 Lachnospiraceae bacterium
CTGCCTCCTCTGCTGCGGGTGCAGGTGCTGCGTTGTCTGCTGCTGTGCTTCCGCATCCTGCCAGTGATGATACTACCAGCATTCCTGCGAGAAGTGATGCAATGATCTTCTTTTTCATTTCGTCCTCCTTTTTTAGTGAATGAAAAGATTTTTATTTATATGAAACGCACCATCGCGTACCATATACCGCTTTGTTCCGTGTCCCTTATGACTCCTTGGCCAGCCTTCTGCGCTTTGCCACGTCTATAAGGACTGCTCCTATCAGCACCATACCGGTGATGATCTGCTGCCAGTTTGCCTGGAGTCCTATATAAGGAAGTCCGGTCTTCAGCAACATGATGACGAATATTCCCTCCAGGGTACCTATCACCGATCCGTAGCCTCCGGTAGCCGACACGCCTCCGACGAACACTCCGCCGATAGCATCCAGCTCCAGTCCCGCACCGGTTCCGGGCTGCACCGTAGGCACCACTGCTGCGTATGCTATGGCTGCGAGTCCTGCGAAGAATCCGCACACCACATATGCCATCACGTGATAGAACCTTACGTTCACTCCGGAGAGAGCTACCGCTTCCTTATTACTTCCGATAGCTATCGTGTACCTTCCGAACTTGGTGTGGTTGAGCACGAACTCCATTATGAGCACCAGCAATACCACCACGATGAATCCTATCGGGAGCTTGATCGCCGATCTGCCGTGACCTATGGTCAGCTTGAAGATCGAGTGAAACCATCCTCCGGGCTGCTTGTTGGTAGGCCAGGGAGTTGCCATTACCATCGAGCTGATGCCTCTGGTTATCATACATGTACAAAGTGTTGCCAGAAATGGAGGAAGGTTCATCACTCCTATCAGGGTCCCGTTGGCAAGACCCACTATCGTACCGAAGAGTACGCATACAAGCATTGCGACGACTACGGGGCAGTTGAAGTCTCTTATCAGTCTTCCGGCCACCAGTGCGTAGCACACCATACCTGTTCCTATGGAAAGATCCACGCCTGCCGTGATCAGCGGGAATGTCACTCCGATAGCCATCAGTACATCATAGTATGAGAAGTCCAGCATCGACAGTATCGATGAGTACTTGCGGAACTCCGGGCTGAATATCATGTAGATGATGACCAGCGCAATGATCACGAGAAGTACTATGAATCTCTGATCGGATAAAAATCCTGATTTTTTCTTCTTAGTCATTAGTGTCCCTCCTATGATATATTGCGCGTAGCTTTGTCCATGATGAGCTCCTGGGTCGCCTCGGATATATCCAGCTCTCCGGTCTTCTCACCTTCGCACATCACGACTATCCTGTCACTCATACGGAGTATCTCGGTCATCTCCGAAGAGATCATGATGATCGACTTGCCCTCGGATGCGAGACGGTTCATCAGCTTGTAGATCTCGTTCTTCGCACCGACGTCTATTCCTCTCGTAGGCTCATCGAATATCAGGATATCGCAGTTCCTTACCAGCCACTTGGCGATGACCACCTTCTGCTGGTTTCCTCCGGACAGATTGACCACCAGCTGATCCGGTCCGGGTGTCTTTGTCTTCAGCTCATCGATATACTTTTCGGTGACCTTCTTTTCCTTGCTCTTGTTGATGAAGATACCGCTCATATAGTCTTCCATCGAAGCCAGAGTTGAGTTCTCGGTGATCGTCTTCTGCACCACTATACCGTAGCGCTTCCTGTCCTCAGAGAGATATCCTATTCCGTGCTTCACGGCATCCTGAGGGGAGTTGATCACTACCTTCTCGCCGTTCACATA
>DNLO01000238.1:5280-7882 GCA_003488445.1 Lachnospiraceae bacterium
AGTCCGGAGAAGCCGAGTATCTCGCCCTTTCTGAGCTCGAAGCTCACGTCCTTCACCATACGGCCTGCGTTCAGATGCTCTACCTTGAGCACGACCGGAGCATCCTTCGGCACCATGCTCTGAGTCTTCGGCTCTTCGTATATCACACGTCCCACCATCATGTTGATGATGTCTTCTTTCGTACAGTCCTTCGTGATCAGGGTTCCCACATATCCGCCGTCTCTCATGACGGTCACGCGGTCGGTGATCACCTTTATCTCATCCATCCTGTGAGAGATATATACTATTCCGAGGTTCTTTTCTCTCAGATCCCTGATGATGACGAAGAGATCCTCTATCTCCTTCTCTGTCAGAGCTGCCGACGGCTCATCGAAGATGATCACCTTGGCCTGATGTGATATAGCCTTCGCTATCTCGCACATCTGCTGTTTTCCTACAGTCAGATCGCTCATCTTTGCCTTGGGATCGATGTCTATCTTGAGCTCGTCGAAGAGCTTCTTGGACTCAGCTATCATCTTCTTGTCATCTATGCGGAAGCCCTTCATGAACTCCCTTCCTATGAAGATGTTCTGTGCCACGGTCAGGTCACCCACCATGTTGAGCTCCTGGTGCACGATGACTATGCCCGCATCCTGAGCCTCTCTTGTATTGTGGAACTCTATCTCTTTTCCTTCATACGTGATGGTACCCGAATCCTTGGAATAGATACCGGTCAGGACCTTCATCAGCGTGGACTTGCCGGCACCGTTCTCTCCCATGAGAGCGTGTACCTCGCCTCTCTTCACATCGAAATGTACATGATCGAGCGCATGGACACCGGGAAAGGTCTTGTCTATGTCTTCCATTACTAAGATCGTATCACCCATTACATGTCCCTCCTCTTAATTCTTCCTGCGGCGTGCCATGACATCCAGATAGACGACCACTATGACTATGAGGCCTGTCACTATCAGCTGCACGTCCTTGGCAAATCCGAGAGCAAGTATACCTTCCTGCAGGAGAGAAATGATGAAGACACCTATCACCGTACCTCCTATGGAAGCGAGACCTCCCACCATGGAGGTTCCTCCCATGACGCAGCCCGCGATCGCTTCGTTGTTGTACTGATCACCGTATCCGGGCTGCACCGTCGTATAAGCCGATACGAAGAAGATCGCTGCTATACCCACCAGCAGTCCGCATATAGCGTATGCCAGCATTTCCCATTTCTTTGTATCCACACCCGAGAGACGGACCGCCTCGCGGTTGCTTCCGAGACAGAGGATATATCTGCCCGGCTTGGTATTGTTCAGCACTATCATGCATACGAAGGCCGCAGCCAGGAAGATCACGAGTCCTACCGGGAACCCGTTGACACTGACCACGTTACGTATCCATCCGTATACGGGATCGGTGGACAGCGGCCAGCTCACCGACTGAGTCTTGGTAAATACCGCCGCCAGACCCTTTGCGATATTCATGGATGCCATCGATACTATGAAAGGAGGCACCGTCCAGTATGCCACCAGATATCCGTTCACTATGCCGAAGGCCAGTCCGATGAGTATGCTCATCAGGAGCGCCAGCGGTGCAGGCACGCCCTTATTAAGCATGGAATATCCGGACACCAGTCCGCAGCAGAACATGACGGGTCCGATAGAGAAATCTATACCGCCCGTCGCTATGACAAATGTGACTCCCAGTGAAAGGAATCCCAGGAAATACACGTAGTTCAGTATGCTCATGATACGTGCCATCCCGGCGAACCCCGGTACCAGGAGTGAAAAGATGATATACATCAACACGAGTACCAGAAGCAGTACACATCTGTTGAAGCCTATCTTTTTCACGATTGCATTTTGTTTGATCTTCTCCACTATTGTTCCTCCAATCTGCCGGTTTCCGCGCTATTCCATATCCGCCGTCTCGTTCGGATATACCGATCCGAGAGCTTCCATGGCCGCTTCCGTGAAGGGCTTCAGCTCATCCTCCGCCTCCACCTTCGACGGTATGTATCCGGCAACCTCATTGATCTCGACGATGATCTTGTTGGTCTGCTTGTTCTCTCCTATATGTCCCATACCCCACAGGATCGAGTTGTACGTCTTGTCTCTCTTGCACAGCTCTATATATAGAAGGGTCAGATTATACAGCTCATCGTGAAGTGCACTCGCGCCTGTCTCCCCATAAGATGCACACAGGTCGAACTGCCAGTCTTTCTTTATTCCCTCGACCTCTCTCCTCAGACGCCTCTTCTCTCCGGGCAGATACACTCTTCTCTTGAGCGACTGCAGATTGACGAAGCCTCTGATGAAGTAGTCGATGTCATATCCGTTCTTATTGTCATATCTTGCATCAAAGAGCTTCTGTCTGATCTCCACGCTCTTATCCGCCGGGTCTTCAGCTGCAGCCCTCTTCAGGATGTCTGCCCGCCTCGTCCTGTCGGTCTCCCGTCTGTACTCAAAAGTCCACGCCGCCTCCAAGAACGCTGCCCTCTGATATGAACCTTACTTCGCGTCGGGGCAATCCTTGATCGTCCCATCCTCATCCCAGAGATCATGCCAGTCTGTAGCACCCGGCCACAGGAACACCTGACCCTTGACGAGCCTGTTGTTCTTCTCCA
>DNLO01000104.1 GCA_003488445.1 Lachnospiraceae bacterium
ATGCTGCTATGGAGCAGATACAGGATGATCTTAACGAGATAAACGCGGCCATCTCGGAAAATATGATACAGATAGAAGAAGCAGAGAAGGCGATAGAAAAAGCGCAGGCTGCCCTGGATGAGGCGGAGGCGGTCAGACAGGCACAGTATGAATCGATAAAGGATCAGATCCACTTCATGTATACCTCGGAAAAGAACACGATATTCAGCCTGATCTTTTCATCCAAGGGAATAGCGGATCTGCTGAACCGGACCCAGTATATCAGCCGTATCATGGATTACGATCAGAAAAAACTGGCAGAATATGCCAGATCCGTGGAGGCAGCAGAGGACGCAAAGAAGATGCTGGAGGAGAGCAAGGCGAAGCTGGATGAAAAGCAGCGCGAGTTGGAGGATCAGCAGGCGGAACAGGAAGAAAAAGAGAGCGACATGTCAACCCTGATCTCGGCGAAGGAGGCCGAGATAGGCCAGTACAATGCGGAGATAGGCAATAAAGAGGCACAGGTTGCCGAATATAAAAAGATGATAGCCGAACAGGATGCAGAAATAGCTGCCATCGAGGCGGCGCTGAGAAGGCAGCAGGCTGCTCTGGCAGAAGCAAACCGGAGAGTATACGGCGGAGGGCAGTTTGTTTGGCCGGCACCGAATTACACCCGGATCTCCGATGATTACGGAATGAGACAGCACCCGACACTGGGCGTACAGATGATGCATAACGGAGTGGATATGGCAGCTCCGTCCGGATCGCCCATCCTGGCAGCAGCCGACGGGCAGGTCATAGCAGCTTCCTATTCAAGTACCATGGGAAATTATATAATGATGGACCACGGATCCGATCTGATCACGATATATATGCATGCTTCCGGTCTGAATGTCTCGGTAGGACAGGAAGTGTCTGCAGGTGACAGGATAGGCTCGGTGGGGTCCACCGGAAGGAGTACGGGACCGCATCTGCACTTTGGTGTCAGGAAAAACGGTTCCTATGTCAATCCATGGAATTATCTGAAATAACGATACGGGAGATCATATGAACAATACACAGTGGGAACAGACCGGCAGAGGTCAGTACGAATTAAAGGAAGTATCCTTTCAGGATACACCGGCAGATTCCGAAAAGAAAAAGGACGGCGGAAAAAAGGGCAGGGTCCTGTATTTTATCCTCGGAGTGGCAGCCGGAGCTGCGGTGATGCTCCTGATATCAAAGACCACATTCAACACGCCGAATTCTCTCTCAAAAGCAACACAGAGGAAGATCGGTCTGATAGAAGGATACATAGACAAGTATTTCCTCTGGGAAAGAGAGGATGAAGCAGAAGCTGACGGTATCTATAAGGGAATCATGTCTTCTCTGGGAGACAAGTATGCCTACTACTATAATGCCGAAGAGCTGAAAAGGGACAGAGAGGATAACGCCGGGCAATTCTCCGGGATAGGCTGTACCATAGGCACGGACCAGAAAACAGGGGCGCCCTATATCGTTTCCATCATGGAGGGCTATTCGGCAGACAAGGCCGGGATCAAGGAGGGAGACTTTTTCCTCGAAGTTGACGGTGAGGATGCTACGGCATGGTCGTCATCGGAGGTGGCATCTCATGTGAAGGGCAAAGAAGGGACCACGGTAGATCTGCTCATGCTGAGGGACGGAGAGGAGCTCCCGTTCACCGTCGAGAGAGTAAGTGTGGCTGTAGAGACTGTCGTATCCAGGATGGAGGACGAAGAGAAAAAGATAGGATATATCAGGATAGCTGAGTTCGATCAGATCACTGTATCGCAGTTCAAAGAAGCAAAGGAAGAGCTGGAAAAGGACGGGATGAAGGGGCTGATACTGGATCTTCGGAGCAATCCCGGAGGTCTGGTGGATGCCTGTGCCGACATAGCATCCCAGATGCTGCCTGAAGGCATGATAGTCTATGCGATGTCCAAGGACGGTCACAAGAGCCAGTGGACATCTGACGGAAAGAACGAGATACAGATACCGGTAGTGATCCTCGTAAACGGGAATACCGCATCCTCTGCAGAGATCTTAACCGGAGCGATGAAGGACTATGACAAGGCAACGGTCATGGGGACGAAAACCTACGGAAAGGGGATCATACAGAACACCTACAGCCTGGGAGACGGGACAGCCATAGAGTTTACGGCGGGTCAGTATTATCTGCCGAAGGACGAATGCATACATGAGGTAGGCATTGAGCCCGATATCGAGGTGGAGGCTGATGTGGAGGCATATCAGGCCGACGGGACCGACAATCAGCTGGAGGCAGCCCGCAGGGAAATAGAGAAGGAAATAGCGCGATAGTATACATGGATAATAAGGGCAGTCATGTCTTTAAACTGCATTCGGAATATAAGCCTACAGGCGACCAGCCACAGGCGATAGAAGCGCTTGTAAACGGATTCAGGGAGGGCAATCAGGCGCAGACTCTTCTCGGGGTCACGGGATCGGGCAAGACGTTTACCATGGCCAACGTGATCGCATCGCTGAATCTTCCGACGCTGATAATCAGCCATAACAAGACTCTCGCCGGACAATTGTACGGCGAGATGAAGGAATTCTTCCCCGAGAACGCGG
>DNLO01000240.1 GCA_003488445.1 Lachnospiraceae bacterium
TTTACGATGAGATTTGTATCCGAAGAGCTTCCACCTGATGTTGCACTCTTTGTAAATGTTTTTGTTGCCTTTCCAGCCGGTGTGACAGTGACTTTATTGGTGCGGTCCCCTAAACCGGTGTCATAGTTCATGGATAGCGATTGTCTATTGCCGGAGCCGGACAATGTAGCATTGAGTACGGAAGCCGTGTTCTCTGTATTGTAATATATGGGATTTCCAGAACTGTCGTGAATAGTGATGGATGTAGCTGTTCCGCCTGTATTCAGGAATTTCCTGTCAGTTGCATTCTGAGACATGATCTGGGTACCGCCACTGTTCTTACCGCTGTATGAATAGTGATCGAGGTCATAAGTCTTTGTCGCGACCCAGTCATCGTCGATCATAACGTAACGAGAAGCCGAGCCATCAGAGTCATTCGCCTCACGGTAGGTTTGTCCATCGGTGTCTATTGCGAGACCGTCACCGGAGACCACATAATACTTGTTGTCATATTTGGATTTGTCTCTTGCCGGTGAATATGATCCGCCGTTTTGGACATAATCCACTATTCTCCCGTCACTCTTTTCATAGGAGCTGTTCGTTGTGCGCTTTACTTCTACGGTTGTATTAAAGGTGATATCCACATATCCTACCACCTCTCCGCTTTCGTTTTTTACTTCCCGTCTCTTAACATCAGTACCGGCAGCGGAAGACTCGGTGGTTGTCGTGCTATTCGTCCAGTCAGCCGAAAGACCGGTGTTTGCTACGTATGTGGCGGGATTCGACCCGCTGCCTGCATCTTCTCTCTTTTCAGATGGAAGAGACTGGTCGTAAGAAAAACCTGTCGTGTCTGTCGTGTCTGTCATTTCCGTATCATCGGGATTATAAAATTTTGAGGATGCGATACTGTTATATGTAGTGACCTGTGTGTCTGTATAGGTCTCTATTCGCTTTGCATATGCTGCTGACAGCGTGCGGCGCCATTCATGATCTGTTACCGTTCCTTCATTTATCAGTGTCCTCTCCACGGTAAGGGACATGGGTGTATCCGATCCGTCCGTCCCGAAGTCGCGCAGCAGCTTGTCACGCTGGAAATGAAAGCTCTTCAGATCAGCGCCATAGCCTGTCACCGTAACACCTGCATCAGCCGCCGTTACGCTCCTTATGGGAGAGTTCAGGGAATATCCGTCCATATCACGGGTAAGTCCTGCGATGGCCTGGGCCTTTGACACTTCATTTTCAAGAAAACTGAAATTGAATGTAAATCCGTCCGTAAGCCAGCCTGCTGTCGCAGTGTCCGTATAATTATACACGGTGTGAATTTCTCTGCCGCCGTCCAGAGTCACTGGATTGCTTCCTTCGTCCTCTGTCCCCCAGTCGGAGATAGGGAAGGGATCTCCTGCTTTTATGTTGGAAAAATCCTCCCATTTTTTCTTCGTATGTGTCAGCCCGTCATTTCCGGCTGTCTGCTCGAGACCGATACCTTCTTCATCGGCTACGATCCTGTATCTCCAGCTTTCTATGTCGTTCTTGTTTCCGTTGGTCACGTTATATACCATGCTGTCCTGACCGGAAGTGACAGCAAGACCGCTGTCTCCTTCGATAGGGATGGCATCCCAGCTGTTCTCTGTGATATTGTCTCCCCTCAGCCTGTCTATGATCACGGAACGCTCCTCTGATTCCGTCTGGATGGAAACGTCCATTCCCCTGTATGTAAAGGAGATATTCTTTCCATCCTCTCTGATAGTGCTGTCCCAGAGTCCGGCATAGAGATTATTTATCTTGATCCCGGTAGTGTCGGCAGTCATGACATATACCCTGTGGAGATTTTCGCGAGAATCTCCTGCCTTGAGGCGCAGCCTTATCAGCTCGTCCGGATTGTCAGGATCTACTATCTCCTTGATCCAGTCTTCAGCCGCAGAAGCCGGTACCCCGAGCTCTCCGAAGGTATATCTCTTGTGATTTATCAGTACACCTGCCGGGGTGCTCCCGTCGGGTCCGTTGAAGAGCTCATAATCAGTGGGCTCTCCCTGTACGTCCGGAACATACGGGGCTTTGAATATATATGTTTCGTTGAACTTCGTGGTATTGAACACCCTTGTCATCTCTTCCTTAAGCTCGGATATCTCGCTGTTGATATCCTCTCTGTCACTCTGGGAATTGGTGCCGTTGGCAGCCTTGATGGCAAGCTCGTTGATGCGGTGGATCATATCCTCCACCTCCATCAGAGCGCCGTCTGCGGTCTGGCAGAGGCTCACACCGTCTTTGAGATTGTCCGAGCCCTGATTCAGTCCCCGGATACGCTTGCGCATTTTTTCGGAAATGGAAAGACCCGCTGCATCATCTGCCGCGCGGTTGATCTTATATCCCGAAGATAGTTTTTCTGAGGATTTCTTTTTTGAATTTGTATTTATGCCATACATCCTTTGAGCGTTCATCGCAAGGATGTTATGCGCCACAATGTTCATTTCTGCAAAAGCGTCCTTTTGTATTTATCCAGATACAATAGTATTATCGGCAAAGGAACCCGGATACTTTATAGTGGTTTATTCCTTACTACCGGTTTCAGCGTCTATGAGTTAAAATGGTATTCAACGTATATTGAAGGTAAGGAGCATATCGATGAAATACATTTCATGGAACGTGAACGGGCTGAGGGCCTGTATAAACAAGGGCTTTCTGGATTTCGCGAGAGGCTGCGGCGCTGATGCCATAGGCTTGCAGGAGATCAAGCTCTCCGAAGGACAGCTGGAGGATTTCGACCTTCCGGGCTATCATCTCTACTGGAACTATGCGGAAAAGAAAGGCTATTCGGGCACGGCGCTTTTCACGAAGACGGAGCCTCTGAAGGTGACCTACGGGCTGGGCGTAGCCGAGCATGATCATGAGGGGAGAGTGATCACCGCCGAGTATGAAGATCACTTTTTCGTCGTATGCTATACCCCCAATGCCAAGCAGGATCTCTCCCGGCTGTCCTATCGCATGGAATGGGAGGATGCCATGAGGGGTCATCTCTTAGGACTGGACCGCCATAAACCCGTGATATACTGCGGCGACCTGAATGTGGCTCATGAGGAGATAGATCTTAAAAACCCCTCTTCCAACCACCACAACGCCGGCTTTACCGATGAAGAAAGA
>DNLO01000043.1 GCA_003488445.1 Lachnospiraceae bacterium
CGGCAAACGACGATCTGGATCTCCAGCTGGTATGGCTGAATGCGGTGGAAAAATTCGGGCGTACAGTGGACTCACATATCCTCGGTGAATACTGGCTGTCATATATCATTCCCAACTGGGTGGAATACGGCATGGCCAAGGCAAACCTGAGGACATCACTGCTGCCTCCTTTGTCAGGGTATATAGACAATACATACGGTAACAGCTGCGGAGCATTTATCAGAAGCGAGATATGGGCATGTCTGGCACCCGGGCATCCGGAGATCGCAGCACGGAACGCATATGAGGATGCCATAGTAGATCACTGCGAAGAGGGAGCATGGGGCGAGGTGCTGTATGCTGCCATGCAGAGCAGTGCCTTTGTTGAAAACGATTACAGAAAGCTTATCGATATCGGCCTGTCTTATATTCCCGAAGACTGTGATGTAAGCAAGGCTGTCAGGATGGCCGTATCCTGCTATGAGAACGGAGTACCGGTTCCCGAATGCCGCATACAGATACACAATGCTTTCCCGGGGACTTTCGGCATCCAGGGCATCATGCTCAAGGATATAGATCCTGAGGGAAGCAAGGGTATGGTAAACGGCAGACCCGGTTACGATGCCCCTGAGAACATTGCATTTTCGATCGCAGCATGGCTTTACGGTGAGAATGATTTTGAGAAGAGCCTGCTGATCGCCAATTCATTCGGAGAAGACACGGACTGCATATGTGCAAGCCTTTGCAGTACACTGGGCATACTGCTCGGCGAGGATGCCATACCTTCAAAGTGGAAGGATCCTCTTAATGACAAGATATCAACCTGCTGTATCAAAAACACGAGTATCGGACTGTGGATCCCGGATACGGCAACAGAGCTTGCTGAAAGGATACTGCGGGATATACCGCTCATATTAGATCAGGATCACTGTGATATTTTCGGTGCGGAGGGCCTGACGGTCACATGCCGGGAAAATGAAGATCTGTTCTGTGAAAGCTCAGATGCTTATATGCACAGGATAAATTCATTTTGCAAGAACCCCGGGCTTACGGTCCGCGAGACAACAAACCTTTCCCCATATGTCATCAGGAAGAAATACCCGGCATTTTACCTGATGATAGATCTGAACGGAAGCATAAACTATCAGGTGGGAAAAACACGGACGATCTCCGTGACCGTATCCAATGATTTCTACTGGAACGAACAGCATTGGGTCAATATCACCGCATATACAAAAGATGACGTTACGATCGAGTCAAACGGAGATGTAAAGCTTCCTCTGAATAACCTGAGCGGCACCTGTGCAAAAACCGATATTTCTTTTGTGGCAGATAACGGCAATCAGGGCAGCATAGATATCATGATCGGAGTCGGCATCATCGGAAGACATTCCCAGGGAGCCATAAAGGTCACCCTGTATCAAGAGGCAGTCAATGCAGACGAATAAGATCAGCCTGAATAACAGTGCCTACCTGACATCATATTTATGTGATGATTATCGTGTAGACGTAGCTCCGGCTGCCAGGCCCGCTGTGATCATCTGCCCCGGCGGAGGCTGGATGTTTATTTCGGAACGTGAGGGAGAACCTATCGCGATAGAATTTGCAAGAAGAGGATATATGGCATTCGTGCTGCATTATTCCGTATCGGACAAGAATGTCGAACCCGGTGATTTCAGCCTGATATACAGGGCCCTTGATGAGATCGAAACGGCATATGATCATTTGATGGATCTGGCCGATGATAATATAGTCGACAGGAGAAAGATCTCGGTGATAGGGTTTTCGGCAGGCGGACAGCTGGCGGCTTTATTTTCCTCAAGGCATGCGGAGCTGCTCTCGAGTATACTATGTTATCCTTTGCTTGATATCGCAGATGAGACCGATTTTATTAATTCTCCGCTGTGTCCTCCGGAAAACAGAGAACTGATGGAAAAGTGTTTATCATGTACAGGACTCAGCGAGCTGTCCGGCGATGAGTGGCACAGTATAGATCCTGTCGCCAACATAAGCTGTAATATGCCGAGGACTTTTATATGGCACGGAGCTTTGGATAATCTCGTAAGAGCAACCGGAAGCATGAATTATCTGCATTGTCTGCTGGACAAAGGCATCAGGGCTGAGCTGCATATCTACGACAACTGCGGACACGGTATATCCTTAGGTACAAGAGAAACAGCGGCTGTCGCTGATGAGATAAACGAATATGGTACTGTATGGTTTGATCAACTGATGAGATGGATGGAGGAACTTATAAGATGAAGAGAAACAAGTGGGGGCTGTTTTTCATACTTCCTTATACTGTCACGTATCTGGTGTTCACGGCTCTGCCGATAGTCATTGTATTATACAGGTCATTTTTCACGAACTACTGGAAAGGACTCAAAGAGGTGGGACCCTTTTTCTCGGGGCTTGACAACTATGTAAGTCTGCTGTCCGACAGCAATCTGCATATGTATCTCACCAACACGGCGATCATGTGGATCATGGGGTTCCTGCCGCAGATCCTGATTTCGATCCTGCTTGCCGCATGGTTATCCGATCACAGACTTGGGCTTAAGGGCATACAGTTTTTCAAGACCGTAATCTACTTTCCGAACCTTATCATAGCTGCATCCTTTGCCTCACTTTTCTTTTCATTCTTTGCGAATACAGGTCCGGTAAATACGCTGCTTATGGATATCGGACTCATCGATGAGCCTTATATGTTCTTCTCAAACACTTGGTCAACAAGGTCTCTTGTCGCTTTTATGAACTGCACCATGTGGTTTGGAAATACGACATTGCTGCTGCTGGCCGGCATGCTCGGGATAGATCCCTCTCTGCGCGAAGCTGCAGAGGTGGACGGCGCCAATTCAAGGCAGGTATTCACAAGGATCATATTGCCGCTGATAAGGCCCATCCTACTGTATGTCATCATCACATCCCTCATAGGAGGTATACAGATGTTTGATGTGCCACAGATACTGACGAAGGGAACAGGCAATCCGGGACGTACGACAATGACCATCCTCATGTATCTGAACAAGCATATGTACAGCAAGAACTACGGTCTGGCCGGAGCACTGTCGGTTATACTCTTTCTGATAACGGCAGCGCTGTCGCTGATAGTGTTCTCGGTTAACTTTAGGACGGAAGGGAGATGATGGAAATGAGGATCAATTCTCGCAGGATAATTGCATATGTGGTACTGATACTGGTCTCATTCCTGTGTCTTTTCTGGTTTTACGCTCTTTTCATAAATGCCACAAGGTCAAACGGAGATCTGACACGCGGATTCTCGCTCATCCCCGGGACGGCCCTTATAAAGAACTGGACGAGTATGATGCACTGTGCACTGCCTATCATGAGCAGTATGAGGAACAGTCTTTTCGTAGCGTTGACATCATCTCTTTTAAGCAGTTACTTCTCCATAATGACGGCTTACGGAATACATGCATATTGCTTCAAAGGAAAGAAACTCTTTTATACGATAATGGTCGGCTTCATGATGATCCCCAAGCAGGTGACAGCGCTCGGGTTTGTGGATCTGGTCGGCAGGATGCACCTTCGCGATTCGTTTATTCCTCTGATCATTCCGGAGATCGCAGCGCCGATAGTTTTCTATTATATGATAAAATATATGGAGAGCACGCTTCCGATGTCACTTGTGGAAGCGGCAAGGATAGACGGGGCATCAGAGCTGTTCATTTTTAATAAAGTAGTGTTTCCTCTTATGAGACCGGCATTTGCGGTCCAGATGATATTCAAATTTGTGGAATCCTGGAATAACTACTTCATACCGGCGCTGATCCTGCATGATAACAGCAAGAAGACTATGCCTATAGTCATCTCACTGCTCAGGAGCTCGAATTTTGCCGACTATGATAATGGTCTGATCTACATGGTGATAGCATTTTCGATCCTGCCCTCTGTGATAATCTATCTGTTTTTATCTCGATTCATAATCAGCGGTATTACGAGCGGGGGAGTGAAGGGTTGATAAAGATCAATATCAATGTCATCGATGATGACATTGATGAAACAATAGAGGTCTTCTGTCACAAAGCCCATAAGGAAAAGATGTATGGGATCGCAAGAGAGTTTGCGGACGGAAGCCGGAAGATCACCTGTAAAAAGGGTGACAAGACATATCAGATAAGACTTGATGACATCCTTTATATCGAAACAGTGGACGAGCATCTGTTCATTTATTGCGACGATGAAGTGTATGAGAACAGGATGCGGCTTTATGAAGCCGAAGAGATATGCAGGGATACATTGTTTTTCAAAGCATCAAAGTCAATGCTCATAAATATCAAGAAGATAGACAACATGAAGCCCTCTCTTTCCGGACGATTTGAGATCACAATGATCAACGGAGAGAGACTGCTCGTATCGCGCAAGTATGTGAGCGATCTGAAGAAAAAGATGGACCTGTAGGAGACTGAACGGAATGGGAAAAGAGATAAAAAACATACTGAGAAGATTTGTGAGTATCCTAGGCTACTGTATGATAGTGCTGGTGATCATGGGATCCGTGTTTCATATCATAGACGGAGTAAACAGTGTACAGACAGGAGCAATCGCAATCTGTGCATTCATAGCGGCCCTGTCCAGTCTGGTATTCATATCCGATAAAGAGCTTCAGGGTGCGGCGTGGTGGATACGCGAGGTGATATGTCTGCTGATAAACGTGGCATTCATTCTCCCTGTAACATATCATGTGGGGCTGTGGCATTCAGTGACAGGTATGATCGTCATGATAGTCATTATCATCATGATAGCTTTCGGAAATCACCTGATAGAATTCTTCTTCGATATGAGGACTGCCAGCCAGCTCAACAGAAAGATCCGGGACCTACATGCTCATGGGGGTTAGCGTCTCTCATGCATTGAAGGATGATCCTGCAAGCGGATCATCCTTCATGCATGGAGACAGGGCTTTTATTCCACGTCCTGTAGTGCGGCGTAGTTTTCTTCGCCTGTCCTGATCTTCACGACTCTCGTCACGTTGTAGACGAAGATCTTGCCGTCGCCGATATGTCCGGTATA